>PWFW01000071.1 GCA_003554225.1 Halanaerobiaceae bacterium
AAAAAAGCAGTAATAAATCCTGAAAATATTGGGAATAATTCTAATTAAAGCTTGACAAGTGGGGAAATAGCTGATATACTTCTATAAAGAAATTCAATATTTTAAAGTGTTACTTGAATGAAAGTAACATTTTAAAGTATTACTTGAATAAAGGTAATTTTACTTGCATGAAAGCAAATAACTTGTAAAAAATTATTTCCCTTTACTTAGGTTCAAAGCTATACTTCTCCTCCTACCTGACAGAGATTTCTGTCAGCACTTGGCCCCGGTTTCCCCTAATCGGGGCGCTTTTTTTTGCCCTTTACAGGAAGTCAGCTTTACCGCGGAGAAATTCCCGGCAGCGAAAATTTTACCTGCTGTCACTGTTCCAGGATTCCAGTTCCAGCAGCCGGGATTTTATTCTCTTCCCCAAGCCGAATCCACCAATTTCCCCACCGGCAGTAATAACCCGATGACAGGGCACCACCAGAGGCAGAGGATTTTTGTTGAGAGCCTGGCCAACGGCCCGGGCTGCCCGGGGATGTCCCGCCCTTTCAGCCAGTTTGCCGTAGCTAACTGTGCTGCCATATTCAACCTGGCAGAGCTCATGATAAACTTCTCTGGCAAAATCACTGCCGCCAGCCTGATATGTCAGGGTAAAGTTCTTTCTCTTTCCCTCAAGATATTCCTGCAGCTGCTTAAGAGCCTTCTGACAGCCGGGATAAAGATCAGTTTTCTGGTCGATGCTTTGCTTATTGCTCTGGTTAAAGCTTTCTCTATAACTCTGGCCAAATCTCCGGTCACAGCACTGCTTAAAATTTTTAGCAAAAGACTGCTCAAAACCCTGATCTATGCTGTATTTAATACCGAGACTAAACTCTCTGCTGCTGGACTCATCCTGCTGCAGATCCTCTCTCTCCCGGGAAAGTTGTTCTATCCTCACAAGGATATCTTCTTCCTCAGATAAATCCCTATGAAAAAAAAGAGCGGCCCCTCCGATTATGGGAAACTCTGCAATTATTATATATTTATCTTCTATTATATTTTTATCTTCATTCTTGCTAGCGTTTTTCTTTCGGCAGGAACTCATGGCTTTAAATCTTCCTTCCTGAAATTTTCTACCCCTCATTTCAGCCAGTTTTTAATAGTCTTCTTTCTCTGTTTCAATCTTGCTCATATTCAGTTTTCAAACTTTCTCTTTTTCAGTCTATCTCTCTTTCAGTCCTGCTCATTTTCAGTCTGCTTATTTTCAGTCTGCTTTTTTTCAGACTGAATCTCATCCTGCTCTTCTTCAACCCTGTATTCTGTCTCAAGAGTTCTGTCCTGATAACTGGAATGTCCCTCATCATTTTCAGGAGAATCTCCCGAACCTCTATAGTAAAAACTAAATCCACTGCCGGATCTGCTGCCTGAAAAATCTCCTCTGGCGATATATTTGCCGAAAATATTCTGAGCCAGGCTGGCAGCAGCCGGACGGGTAAAGGGTAAAATAAAGATAAAGCCGGTAATATCAGTTATCAGGCCCGGTGTCAGGAGCATTGCTGCCCCAACAAGTACCAGGAGACCTTCAACAATATTCTGAGCCGGGATATCTCCCCGCTGCAGGCTGGCTTTGATGCTGTCAAGAACCAGCAGCCCCTGCATCTTAGCAATAGTTATTCCCAGAGCTCCCGTACCGGCCACCAGAATAATTGTCGGGATTATGCCAATACTCTGGCCCACCCTGATCAGTAATACCAGTTCAATCAGGGGCACTACGGCAAATATTATTAATAATTTATAAAACATAGTATTCACCTCAACCGGTTATCCCGGTAAAAAATTCCAGCAGATCATCATACATCTCGAGATTAAGACGGTGATCAACATCCTGATATTCTTTAATTTCAACCAGGGGTAAATGCTCCTGATAGAGTTCTACCACCGGAGCAGCAAGACCGGGCTGACAGACAGCAAACTCAGCCAGAATCTCCTGGTGATCTGCCTGAAAGTAGCGAGAATCATCCCGCAGACAAAACTCATCCTCTGCTCCGCCGAAGAGCAAGAGCGGCAGGTTTTCCAATTTCTCCCTGCTTTCAGCCAGAGCTTCAGCCGATAGATCAGCCAGCCCCAGAGGAAAATCAAGCTCCCGATCCTGATAGCTGGCTGCCGGTACCATGGGCCAGCCTCCCGGGGCTCCCAGAGCAGCAGCCTCAGGCAGTTCTCCGCTTTCAGCCTGAAGTGCAAGCCAGCGGGAAGCATAGAGGGCTGAGGACCCAAATCCGAAGAGATAAAGATTATCAGCCAGCTGATAATCCCTGTCAGCAAGCCTCTCCTGTAAATCCTGGTAAATAAGCCCCGGCTCCTGCCAGTGAGCGGCCTCCTTTTCGGTCAGACCGCCCTCTTCAGCCAGCTGAGCGATATCAAAAGTTATCACCAGCAGAACAGCATCGAGATCATCAGCCAGACCGCTGAGAGCCCGGGCGTTCTGCTCAGCCTCTGCTGCCGCAGAATTTTCCTCATCGCCCCCGATAAAGGGCTGCAGCAGGAGAGCCTGTGCATCTGCCGGGGAATCGTTACCATTCTCCGGCAGATAGAAATAATAATTTTCAGCCTGATAATCCTCGGGGAGAGAGACCTTTTCAATTTCAGGATCAAAGCTGAAAAATTGGTAGATAAGAACGCCGACACCGAGAAAAACCAGCAGCAGTATCAGCAGGATATATTTCTTAAATTTATCCAGTTCTGCACTGAAAAAGGAATCCATCTTCAGTCACCATTTTCCTGAGATATGGTGAGGAGAAGCTGTTTGCTTTCTACAACTTCACCCTCGGTTACCAGGATATTTTTAATCACTCCTGACAGGGGAGCTGAAACATCGGTCTCCATCTTCATGGCCTCCAACAGCAGTAAAGTCTGGCCTTCTTTAACTCTCTCTCCTGCCTCCACTGCAATAGTGCCAACAGTTCCAGGCAGGCTGGCTCCCACCTCACCTGGTTCTTCCGGATCAGCCTTCCGTATCTCCTCTACCCGGGAAGTTCTATCAGTATCGCTGTTTTCATCAGCAATAACAACCTCCCGGCGCTGGCCGTTTACCTCAAAGGTTAGGCTCCTGGTTCCCTGGTGACCTGGTCGACTGCCAATATATTTAACAATTATATTTTTACCTTCCTGAACCTGAATTTCGGTGGTCTCACCCTCTCTCAGGCCATAAAAGAAAACATCACTGCCCAGTGAGCTTAAATCGCCATACTGTTCGATATTCTCGAGGTAAGCCTGGAAAACTTTGGGATAGATGGCCGAGCTGATTACCTCCTCCTGACGGGGCTGCCTCTGCAGAATTTCAGCAAGCTCAGCCCGGCGGGCGGCAAAATCCTCGGGAGGAAGCATCTCTCCCGGACGGCCCTGAATCGGTTGATCGCCCTTCAGCACCACCTGCTGCAGATCCTCAGGGAAACCACCCTCAGGCTGACCCATCAGACCCTTAAAATAGGAAACCACAGAATCGGGGAAGGAAAGGCGTTCTCCCTTCTCCACTATATCATCAGCAGATAAATCATTCTGGACCATGAAAATGGCCAGATCTCCCACAACCTTGGAGGTGGGGGTCACCTTGACTATATCTCCCAGGAGAAAATTTACCTCCCTGTACTTTTCCTTAACCTCTTTGAAACGATGGCCCAGACCGACACTTTCAACCTGGGGTTTTAGATTGGAATACTGCCCACCGGGAATCTCATAGCGATAAATCTCGGCTGCTCCCGATTTCAAATCCGATTCAAATTCCTGATATACCGGACGGACCGCCTGCCAGTAATCAGATATCTGCTGAAGATCTCCCAGATTAAGATCGGGATGCCGCTCGGTGTTGTCGAGCGCTGCCAGAATGGAGTTTAAGGCCGGCTGAGAGGTCAGACCAGCCATACTGTTGAAGGCAGCATCGACAATATCGACTCCTGCTTCACTGGCCTGGAGCATGGCCGCCAGGCCGTTGCCGCTGGTGTCATGAGTATGGAGATGAATCGGCAGATCGACTTCGGACTTCAGCGCTGTGACCAGTTCCCTGGCAGCATAGGGCTTGAGAAGCCCGGCCATATCCTTGATGCAGAGGATATCAGCACCCATATCCTGAAGCTGACTGGCCTTCTTCAAATAATAGTTTAAATCATATTTGCTTCTGTTGGGGTCAAGAATATCGCCGGTGTAGCAGATGCAGCATTCGGCAATCGCCCCCTGTTTTTTAACCTCACTTAAGGCCACCTCAATCCCAGGCCACCAGTTGAGAGCATCAAAGATGCGGAAAAGATCAATCCCGGAGGCTGCTGCCTCCCGGACAAACTCCTGGATAACATTATCGGGATAATTGCTGTAGCCAACGGCATTGGATCCCCTGAGTAACATCTGAAAAAGAATATTGGGGATCTCCTCTCTCAGACGACGCAGCCTTTCCCAGGGAGATTCCTGGAGAAATCTATAGGCCACATCAAAGGTGGCCCCTCCCCACATTTCCAGGGAAAACAAACCTCCGGCCAGTCTGGCAGTGGCCGCCGCTATCCTGGTCATATCAATAGTTCTCATCCGGGTCGCCAGCAGTGATTGATGAGCATCACGGAAGGTGGTATCGGTCAGCAGGAGGGGCTGATGCTCCTTTATCCAGTCACAAAAAGCAGCAGCGCCCAGTTCCTGAAAGAGATCTCTGCTGCCCCGGGGATAGGCTGATTCGGTTTCCGGCACCCTGGGCAGATCAAAGTCTGGCTTATTTCCCCTTGTTTTATTGACAATTATCTCACCGAGATAATTTAAAATTCCTGCCTCCAGATCAAACTCTCCCCCATCCAGCATCAGCGAGGGATTTCTTCTTAAAAAACCGGTGGTGGCTCTGCCAGCAAGAAAATCAGGATGATTCAAAACATTGATCAGGAAATCCCGGTTGGTGGCCACCCCCCGGATTTTCATCTCTTCCAGAGAACGAACCGCTTTGCTGGCGGCATCCTGGAAGGTCCGGGACCAGGAAATTACTTTAACGATCAGACTGTCAAAATAGGGGGTGATCTCCGCTCCGGTAAAACCATTGCTGCCGTCCAGTCTGATGCCATTGCCAGATCCTGTCCGGTAGAGATCAATCCGTCCCGAATCGGGTCGAAAATTCTCGCGAGGATCCTCGGTGGTTACCCGGGATTGAATGGAAAATCCATTCCGGCTGATGCTCTCCTGCCCGGGAAGGGCTATTTCCGGGGAAGAAAGCTCATAACCGGCGGCAATCTGAATCTGGGCCTGAACGATATCCACCCCGGTTACCATCTCTGTCACGGTGTGCTCGACCTGCAGACGGGGATTGACCTCAATAAAATAGTAATTTTCTTCTTCATCGATGAGAAACTCTACCGTGCCGGCACTCCGATAGCCGCCCCCCTTGAGAAGTTTGAGGGCATCCCGGTGCAGCTTTTCTCTAACCTCCTGAGAAACTGCAAAGGCTGGAGTGTATTCGATCAGCTTTTGATGGCGGCGCTGGATCGAGCAGTCCCTTTCATAGAGATGGACAAAGTTATCATAGCTGTCAGCCAGAATTTGAACCTCAACATGGCGGGGATCGGCCAGATATTTTTCCAGAAAGAGATCACCATGAGAGAAGGCCCGATCTGCTTCCTCCCGGGCTTCGGCAAGAGCTTTATCCAGCTCCTCATCATTCTCCACCACCCGCATGCCCCGACCTCCCCCGCCAGCAGATGCTTTAATGATAACGGGGTAACCCTGGCTGCCAATAAATTCTCTGATTTCGTTGGGGTTGGCAACCGAGCCCCGGGATCCTGGAATAACCGGAATTCCCAGGTCTCGAGCCAGCTCCTTACAGTGGATTTTATCTCCGTAGCGGGCAAGCATGTCAGCTTCAGGACCGATAAAGGTCAGACCGGCTTCCTGGCACTGACGGGCAAACTCGGCATTTTCTGAAAGGAACCCATAGCCGGGATGGATGGCATCAACGCCCTTTTTCAGGGCCTGCTCAATGATCTCATCCCGGGCCAGGTAGGATTTCAGAGGTGATTTGCCCCGCCCGATTTCATAGGCTTCATCGGCCTTGGTGCGGAATAGAGCTGTTTTATCAGCATCGTGATAGATCGCCACCGATCTGATGCCCAGCTCGCGACAGGCCCGAAAAACTCTGATGGCCACCTCCCCCCGATTGGCAACCAGAATCCTCTTAAACTCTTTTATCTCTCTCTTCTTTTCCATTTAACTCTCTTCTCCCTTCTAAAGATAATCTGCGAGACAAGCAAACAGGCAAACAGATAGGCAAGCCAGAAACAGGACATTTGTCCTAATTGTAAATAATAAAAAATAATCAGAACCAGATAGCTTAATAATAGCGAAGTTCCTTCTTTATAAATTTGCGATAGAGCAGGGCACCAAAAATAAAACCTCCGATATGGGCCCACCAGGCAATGCCTCCAAAGGCGCTTCCAAAGGCCAGTGCCATCGTGCCATAATAAACCTGGGTTAAAAACCAGATTCCAATAAAAATCAGGGCCGGCAGAGTGATGAGGTAGGGAAAGATAAAGATGGGAATTACAGTTAGCACCTTGGCCAGAGGAAAGAGGAAAACATAGGCTGCCATAACTCCTGCTACTGCACCAGAAGCTCCAATGGTAGGTACAGGAGAAAGCCGGTTGAAGGCCAGGTGGATCATGCCTGCTGCCAGACCGCTTAAAAGATAAAATATAAGGAATTTGAGCTTTCCCATCCGGTCCTCAACATTATCACCGAAGAGGGCCAGCATCCACATATTGCCCAGAAGATGGCCCAGACCTCCATGTAAAAACATGGAAGAGACCGGAGTAAATAAATTCTCCAGAGGTTGAGAAATAAATTCCCGGGGAATCAGACCGAACTGATAGATAAATTCATAGATTTCAGCCTGGCCCATCCGGGCCTGATTCAGGTATACAATCACATTAGCTGCAATAATAATTCCTGTCATAAGTGGTTTTGACCTGCGGGGGATATTGTCTCTTAAAGGTAGCATAGCCTACAGCCTTTCCTTATACTGGTATTTAATTCTATTTCCCAAATACAATTATTTTAGAAGGGGAGCAATTGACAGAAAATTCATAGAAGATAGACAGGGCACACAAAGGTTCTGACACGTAAACCAGAATTCGAACCTGTAAATCAGAATTTAAACCTGCAAATAAGATTCAGGGCCACTTTGGCAAATTTATTTATCTGGATTTCTAATTATTCTATGGTCATTCTGCCTTTTTTCTGGTTATTCTCATCATCTTTCTTCAAATTACATAAAAATATGAGTAAAGTATACGGGCAAAGTTTTTTATGATAGGTTTTAATCTCATTGTTTTTAATCTCATTGTTTTTAATCTCGTTGTAATAAATAATATCATAAAATAAGGAGACAGCCAAACTAAAGTAATAATTTTACTAGATAAATCAGAAAAATTAAGGTATGCTAATAATAGGGAGGTGAGCTAGATGAGAGATTTACAGCAGATCCGCCAGCAGCTGGATCAAGCTTTAACTGATCTACTGCAAAAAGCAAAATTAAATACCGGTGATATTCTGGTCATCGGCTGCAGCACCAGTGAAATTCAGGGCAAAAAAATCGGCAAGGCTTCCAGCAGTGAAATTGCCCGGGCCCTTTATCCTGTAATCAACGAAAAACTCCAGCAGCATAAAATTTATCCTGCCTTTCAGGGCTGCGAGCATATCAACCGGGCCCTGACTATACCTGAAAAATGCCGGCAGCACTACGATTTAAGCCCGGTTACGGTAGTACCACATCCTGAAGCCGGGGGAGCAATGGCCGCCACTGCCTATCAGAGCATGGATAATCCAGTGGTTGTTGAAAGCATCAGAGCTCAGGCCGGTATCGATATCGGTGATACCTTTATTGGAATGCATCTCCAGCCAGTTGCCGTTCCGGTAAGATCCGAAATCAAAAAAATTGGTGATGCTCATCTAACTATGGCACGAACCAGGCCTAAATTAATCGGAGGCCCAAGAGCCCATTATCCAGATTAAAGCATTTCCGGTTTAATGCATTTCCGGTTGTTTTTTCTCAGTTCTTCTCAGGTTTCTCAAACCCACCAAAACTATGAAAACTTTCAAACCTTTCAAAGCTTTTAAAGCTTCAAATGTACTCAAAGCTCTCAATGTACTCTAAGCTCCCAATTTACTCAAAGCTCTCAATGTACTCAAAGCTCTCAAAATTTGCCTGGCTCTTAGATCTATTAGAACTTTCAGATTCCTCAGATCCCTTAGTCTTTCAAATATATCAGCTCTATCAGGTTTTACAAATGGGAAAAGTTTCAAAAACTATGGATTGAAAATTAAAGACAGTAGAAATATTATAAAAGAAATATAAACAGAAAAATATAAACAGAAATATAAAAAGTAAAACAAAAAAATGAAAGAAATGAATTAAAGAAACAAAGAAAAAAATAAATACAGAAGAAAAAAGCAACAGAAATGAAGCAAAAGGTTTAAAACAAAAGAAATAAAAGAGACAGCGGCAGATTGCTTTAACAGCATCGGCCGCTGTCTGTTTGTTTACCTGTCATTCTTCTTTTATATCGTTTTACAGGTATTGATTTTCCAGGATTGTTTTTGCCAACACTGTTTTCCCGGCAGCTGCGAATCCCAGCATCTTATTTGCCAGTTATAGTTAGTTTTTTACCGGTCTTGCTTCTGCTGTTTCATTTTTGCCGGAACCCTTTTTGCCGGGAGCCTTTTTACCGGTGCCGTTCTTGCAGGTTATTTAACATTAAAATTAGTTTTTCCTGCAATAGAGTGAGTTTTTACTGGTTTAATTTTTCCTGGTACCGTTTTTTAAGTTTCATGTTTTGCCGGTCTACCGGTAAATTTATTCTCTTTAAAATTATTCTATTATGCTGATTCTCTCTTCAGCCAGTTCTTCGCCAAATTCTCCTATCTCTTCAACATAGTCCAGCAGAATTTCCAGTTCGGTGCGGTCGGTGGTATAGGAATCAATTACATCGACACCTTCACTGTAGAACTGATAGACATAGCTGTTAAAGCCAACAGTGTATTCTGCCTGGGGATCAACAGGCTCACCATCTTTAAAGAGGCTGGTTTCAACAACATCACCATCCTCCATGACAACTTCATAGGTTAAGCCGGAAACCTGAGTTGCTGGTCCACCAAACCACTCATTCTGATTGTGGAACATCTTTTCCAGGTTTTCACCGGTAACGGTGGCAACAGTCACATTGTTATCATAGGCAAAGCTGCCGTAGAGAGCAAATTCCAGAGCTTCCTGATAGACCGGTCCGGAATCGAGATCTACTCCGGAATTTAACTGATCGGTAGGATAGGTGCCAAAATCTATGTCAAGGACATGTCTGACAGCATCAGCTTTCAGGTTGCCGGCCGAAACCGATCCTCTATCCATGCCTTCTGTGGAGAGTCCAACTTCGGTGCGGCCGATTTCAGTGCCCTCACCGCCGGGTACTGAAGTAGTAGAGATCCGGTCCTCCTCATTGTACTGAGCCAGTTCTTCTGCAGAGATTCTTTCAATAAAGTCAATAATGGTGTCATTGTGACGGCGATAGGTGTTATGACCTTCATCCCGTGCAGTATATTCATAGGTGTCAGCCACATAACTGCTCAATACCATTTGATAAACCTTATCCTCATCCAGCGGAGTGCCGTCAGGATAATAAAGTTCGATACTATCAACCAGGCCAATTTCATTTACCGCTACCTCATAATGCAGGCCTCCCACATAGAGATCAACAGTGCTGCGTCTTTCGTAGGAAAATTGCAGCAGAGAACGGATATCATCAGCATTCATCTCATAAATTACCAGCTCATTACCAAAGGGCTCCAGCTCAAATACTGAGCCGACTGTAATTTCCGGATCCAGTTCGCTAACCCTGATTCCACCGGCATTCTGTGCGGCAAAATCTGCATCCAGCTCGGTTAAAGCGGCATCGGTCATCAGGCTGCCCAGGGCCATATCTCCGGAAATACCCTCATCCAGCTGAGCCAGTTCCCGGGAGAAAATTTCATCGACCTGATCTTCATAATAATCTATCTCTGCGGTAACGTCGGGATCAGCTTCGTCAATATCATCAATGGAAATCAGTTCTCCTCTGCGAGAAAGAACCTGACCGTCGGAACCGAGTTCAACCACTATTTTTCCAAGATAATTGGTATCGGCGCCAGCCTGGGCGACCAGCACATCGTTAACCAGGGGAGGATTCTCCACCACAGAATGGGAATGACCGCCAATAATGAGATCAAGCGAACCCATCGCTTCAGCCAGATCCTGATCCCAACTGTGACCCAGATGGGTCAGTCCGACAAAAATGCTGGCTTCGTCTCTGAGAAACTCATACTCCAGAGCGGTATCCACCGGAGCAAAAAACTCTATCCCATCAAGATTCCCGGGATGGGTGGAGGGAATACCGGCTTCGGTTATCTGAACCAGGCCCAGAAAGGCTACCGGAAAACCTTTATTTGTTTCCAGAATGGTATAGGGTTCGGGCTGCTCCAGATAGGGTGCCTCTTCTGCGTCAAAATTTGCCAGAATCATAGGAAACTCAGCCTGTTCAATTCTGTCCTGAAGAATATCCTGGCCGTAATCAAATTCGTGATTGCCAATTACCAGGGCATCATAACCAGCCAGGTTCATCAGCCCAATAATCGGCTTGCCTCTGAGGTTCTCATCATCAATTACATATTCATCAACCACCGGGTTGCCGCTGAAGACATCTCCCCCGCTGACCAGAAATACAGTGTCATATTCCTCCTCGACCTGCTGGCGGTACCAGGCAATCCTGTCAAAGTTTTCAATTACCCCGTGTTCATCATTGGTGGGGAGAAAAACTACCTCTTCCTCAACTTCAGCAGCCCCAAGCCCGACAGAAGTAATAAGTAAAGCAGCAATCAGAAAAAGCCCGGCAAGTTTAATTTTTCGGTTTAACAATTTCTCATCCCCCTTATAAAATTTTGCTGGTTATTTTAGTTTTTTTGATATATTGGCAGTAAAAGTTACTCAGGTTAAGTTAGTTATTATATGCCATAACATACTCTTAATAAATCATAAAACCATGCAATGAAATTTTCAATGAAATTTTTTCAAATTTAATCTGCCTCCTCAATCCAAAAAGCAGATTCTGACCGCAGACTACCCTGCAATAACTGTTGATTGCCATACTGATCTATAACTACTTTTTTCCCGCTGACCACCTCCCTGTAAACTTTTTTGGAGTAACGCCGCAGGGCATTTTCCAGTTTAGCGCCCTGAAAAACTTCAATTTCAGTATCATTTATATAAACTTTCATCGGCTTCCTCCCTGATTAATTATATATCAGTTTCTGTCTCTCTACAGTTTCTTTCATATTCTTTCATAAATTTTCTGACATAAATCTTCTGACATTACCACTAGGTAGTGAGAAAATCAGCTAATGGTTACCGGCAGTTTAGTTTTTAAGTAATATTTAAGTAATATTTTATATTTTTAACTGATCTCACCTTTATATCTGGTTTAACCCGATTTCACCTTTTTCGACTGATTTCACCTTTTCACCTAATGATAACTGAAATAACACAATGTCGGATCAAATTTTAATGCTAAAGCTGAGAAATAAAATGAAATCCACTTTTAGTTCAGGCAATTATTGCTGCTTTTTACAGCTTTTTCAGCATTTGTGCTGCAGCAAATTATTCCGCATATAAACAATTCAAGATTGATGCTCTTTTCCCTGCTGAAATCTGCTGTCAATTTTTTTGCTGAACCAATAATATTCAGGAAGCCCGTGCAATAAACCCTGCAAAAAATATCCAGAAAAAACCGAGAAGATTAGTTAACAATTATCAGCTTTTATGATATTATAAATTATGGCAATATCCAGGAAATAGAGTTAAAAGAATACAAAAATAACCGGGAGGTATTTTAAATGAAAATGATGTACGGCATGCTGATGGCGTTAACTCCAGCAGCTTTATATGCAGTTTATGCCTATCGCCTGCAGGCTTTATTACTTATTATAACCGGTGTTGCTTCTGCAGTTGCAGCTGAAGCTATCTATCAGAAGATTACCGGTCAAAAAATTACTGTTAAAGATGGCAGTGCTGCTGTTACCGGTCTGCTGCTATCCCTGGCTGTTT
>PWFW01000300.1 GCA_003554225.1 Halanaerobiaceae bacterium
GACCCTGCTCTGTCGATCGATTCGGAGTGGCTGAGTGACAGTGAGGTTGATGATAGACTGGACCTTTACTGAGTTAGTTTGTGACCAGGTATATCAAACCAAAACCATGACACAAAACATCAAAACGGAGGTCGGATGATTATGGTCGACCGGCGCACGGTCGCGATCGCGCTTGTCGTCATCCTCGCGAGCGCCGGCATTGGCTACGCTGTCACGTCAGACTATTTCGTCGGCGAGGAGACTCATCTTGCTGCAGATGATGGCCCGGAAATAGTGTTAGATGAGGATGTCGAACTTAACGCTCAACATCCATTCCCCGATGAGAATACTATCGATCTCAGCCCATACGGGACTCTCGAGTCCGATGGGGAGACCTTTGCTAGAGTCTCTAATCTTGACGATGAGCGGGCGAAACTTGGTGAGTTAGAGGTTAGTGATGAGAAGTTGGTGGCTGACTTAGATGATAAAAATGCCATCGGCGCCGAAGGCGATATTGATACTATCGAGTTTGAAGATATCGATCTCAACGAGCAAAATGGAGAGATCGAATACACTGCTAACAGCTACGATTTCGAGATTACTGTTTACGATCTCCAACCAGATACAAACGTAATTATCAGAGACGCCAGCGATGATGAAGAGCTATTTACCGTCACAACTGACAGTGATGGCGTTGCTGTTCTTGACGAGTTGCCGTCAGGCAGTCACGAGATCTACATTGAAGATGGCGCCGACCAGCTCGAGATCAGAGACGAGGAAACCGAGGAGTTGATCGAGAGTTCGGACGACGAAGTTGAGGTTCGGTTCTTCCCAGACGGCGACGACGAAGTCGTTGAGACACGAACCACGAGCGACGGCATAGTTGATTTCGAGGGGCTCCCGACTGATGAGGAGTTCGTCATTACAGTTTCCGCTGATGGGTATGAAACGCGGTCTGTTTACATCGACTCGATCCTGGATCAGCAAACGGTATATCTGCTTGACCAAGAGGCCGATTCGGTCCTTATCACGTTCGACGTTAACGATCGGACCGAGAATTTCAGAGGCAGTGACGTTCGATTGGTAGTCCAAAAACCAATCGGAGAGGGGAACCAATCCGAATATAAAAACATCGCTGGAGAGTATTTCGGCGCTGGCGGAGAGCAATCGATCACACTAGAGCGCGGTGAAAGATACCGACTAACTGTGTTCAACCGTGACGGGCAGTCTCGAAGCTTGGGCTCGTTCACGCCTGAGACGGAGGATTTCATCACGTTGGACATCGGCAATGTTGAAATTGGACCTGGAGGCGAGCAAGGCTTTAATTTCAACGCTAAAACGGCAGTCGACGAAGATACGGATGAAAAGACTATCCGCGTCTCATACCGGGACCGGAACGAGCTCACCGACCAGTTAGAATACCGGATCGTTGAGCGACACAACGAAAGCAACGTACTCCAGGACTGGGTGACGGTCAACGACGCTCAGGAACATCAAGATACGATCACGCTTGATGAGGAAGACGAAGGCGTACGTTGGGTGGTTGAGTATGAAATCGACCGAGATGGGGAAACGATCAGCGACATATTGCCCGTTGGCGGCGTTACTGATCTTGATATCCCGATCTCCGGCGAATGGCTCGCTGCGTTCGGGATGTTCACGATTATCGGCACTGCAAGTCTATTCGGCGGATCGCTCTCGAGGACCGGAGCGGTTATGGTCGCAATCGTCGCGTTCGGCCTCACTATCCTCGGTGTGGTCGCTATACCGTACCCAGCCTTGATATTGGCTGGATTGGTCGCGATTATCTTCAAATTCGCCGAACAAGGCCAAGGAGGGTTCATGACATGAGACTAATGCCAGTGATGACACTCGCGTTCGCAATCGCGATCGCGTTCACAATGATATCGTTGTCCGGAGTCGGGAGCGAGTTGGGGCACAATCCACAGACAGGTATTGATAGCGAGTTCGAGTCCACAGCTGAAGAGGCCGAAGAGGAGGAGTTCGACCCAGACGAAGGCGGCGATAGCCTGCTCGGGTCGACGGTCGCAGCACTCAACGTCGTGCAAAGTGCGTTAGGCGTTGTGGTGTATCTCCCCTCGGCGTTGCAGTCGATCGGTTTCCCACCATGGTTTGCTGAGGTCTCTGGACGAGCCGCACAAATCGTGATGGCGCTGGGGTTAGCCCAGATCATCCGGGGGTTCGAGATCCGATGAACAACACCGAGATCGAGGTCGGGCCAGACATCGGCCCAGAGCAGTTCGGCGAAGGGCCGAGCGCCTGGGCAGAGGTGATTATGGACATCTATGTCTTCATGCCCGGCGAGGCATGGGTCGGCCTCATCATCGGCAGCGGACTGATGATGGCGCTCTATGTCCACAGTGGAGACATGGCACTTCCGACCGTCGTGTTGATCCTGCTGAGCTCTGTGCTGTTCGGGATGCTCCCCGGAGACTACCAGCAGACAGCAATGGGGATCATGGTCATCGGCATCGCAGCCGCCATATTCGAGGCGTTCAGGAGGTACGTATGGTGATCGCCAAGATCTGGCGGCTACTCGAGAACGTCGGCCTGTGCCTGATCCTGCCGGCGGTCGTGCTGCACGAGCTGACGCACTACGTGTTTGCTCGAGGAGTCGCCGAAGACATTCGTCTCCACTACGATCC
>PWFW01000162.1 GCA_003554225.1 Halanaerobiaceae bacterium
CTAGAGATTCTGAGGGCGAAAGCAGAAAAAAACCTGCAGCTGCAGATACCGAAGCTGAAACAGCCCCGGTTTATCTGGCTTTAGTTCACTATCCCGTTTATAACAAAAATGGCGAGGAGATAACCACCACCATAACCAACCTGGATCTTCATGATATTTCCCGGGCCGGAAGAACTTACAATATTGCCGGCTATTATGTGGTTAATCACCTGAAATCCCAGCAGGCTCTGGTGCAGCGGATGAGGAAATACTGGACCGGAGGCAAAGGTGCGGAATTTAATCAGAACCGCCACGATGCCTTTGCGGTGCTGAGGATCGCTGATTTTCTCGAAGATGTCACAGCCGAAATTTCAGCCGAGCAGGGCCAGAAACCCTTAATGGTGACAACCTCGGCTAAAAGCTATGATCATACCAGTCCGGTGTCCTTTCGGCAGCTCCGTTCTGAAATTCAAAACTCTGACCGTCCCTGTCTGATACTGTTCGGAACCGGCTGGGGTTTAAGCGAGAATTTGATTGCTGATTGCGATTATCTCCTGGAACCTGTCAGGGGCAGAGGAGATTTTAATCACCTTTCAGTTCGCAGTGCCGCTTCGATTATACTGGATCGGCTGCTGGCTCCTGCCTGGTGGCAGCAGGATTAAATTAGCTGGATTTTAAGTTGCAAGAGCGGGAAAAGTCATCCAGTTATTGAGCGGCATTAGAGCTAAGTGGCCTCTGGATATTAATATCTGAAGGCTGATAAACTAAAAGATATCTGACAGGCTGATAAATTTAAATCTCCAGGAAATCAAGAATTTAAAATTTCTGGTAAAACGCCAAAAAATCAAGAAATTACAAGATGTCTGGAAATCAATAAATTTTGAGTATTGACCTGACGAAAGGAGGGAAATCGATGGATATTTTTAATAAAATTGATAAGGAACAGCTTCGCGATGATATTCCTGATTTTAAGCCCGGCGATACAGTTAGCCTGGCAATCAAGGTAAAGGAAGGCGAGAAGGAAAGAGTTCAGCCCTTTGAAGGTGTTGTCATTAAAAGACAGGGCAGTGGCGCCCGGGAAACCTTCACAGTGAGGAAGTACTCCCACGGAGTGGGGGTAGAAAGAACCTTTCCTCTCCATTCACCCAATCTGGCTGCGATTAAGGTTCTCAGAGAAGGTGATGTCAGCCGCTCCAAGCTTTATTATCTCCGGGAGCGCCGCGGTAAAGCAGCCCGGGTTCGGGAAAAAAGACGGGCCCGCCTGATGGAATTGGAAGGTATTGATTCCGTCGAAGATCTTGAGGCAGCCGATTTAGAGGATCTTGATGCTGTCGAAACTGCTGAAGATACAGCGGAGAGGGAAGAGTAGTTAAGACCGCAACTCAGTGAGGTGGGGGGCAACCTTCACCTCTCTTTTCTTTATCTCGTCATATTTTCAGGTCTTTGTGCCAGTAGCAGTTTGCTTATTGCACTGATCAGAAATTTTATAATTAAATTTTCAGACACATTACACATAACTTTTCAGCACGTAAAGGAAATTGAACATATCATTTCAGGATGACTTTTCAGCACGCAAAGGAAATTGAGCATAACATTTCAGGATGACTTTTCAGCACATAAAAGAAATTGAGCATAACATTTCAGGATGTAAAGGAAAATAAGCATAACTTTTTATGACGCAAAGGAGAATGAGCATATAATAATTTCGCAAAAGCAGCTAAAAATCTGGTTTACGTGCCAGAACCTTTGTGTGCCCTGTCTCTCTTCTATGAATTTTCTGTTAATATCTGCCGTTGAAATTTATTCCGTTGAATTGATTATTATTCCCTAAAGAAATTATTATTCCTCTAAGAAATTATTATTCCTTTATGATATTATTATTTATGAAATTATTATTTTCTTAAGAAATTCAAATTATACTTCTTTTGATAGCATATTATTCTCTTGATAACATATCATTTACTTGAAAAAATTTATTCTCTTGAAAATTTATTATTCACTTAAGAGCATATCATTCACCTGATCATTCACCTGATAAATATCATTCATTTAAGAACTTATTATCCACTTGAGAACTTTTCTTTCTCTTGCAAAATTTTTGCTTACATACAAAATGAATCTATTGATTTTTTAAAGTTAATATATCGATCCCGCAACTAACATGATTAACACTATTCGTTGCAGTGATTGAGATTATCCATTTACTGCAGATTACTACATTATTACAGAAGCCGGAGGCGGTCAGTTTGACTGATAAAATTAACTGGTTTCCCGGGCATATGGCTAAGGCTTTTAGGAAGGCTGAAGAAAATCTTAAACTGGTTGATTTAGTGATTGAACTAAGAGATGCTCGAATTCCTCGTTCCAGCAGCAATCCCAGTCTTCTGGAGTTGATTGAGGAGCAGCAGAGAATTATAGCTCTTACCAAAATTGATCTGGCCCGACCAGAGGAGACAAAAAAATGGCTTGCCTATTTTCAAGAATCACCTGAGGAAAACTGCTGGGCTGCGCTGGGAATCAATGCGGTTAGCGGTCGTGGCCAGGATAAATTGATAAACCTGATTCACCAGGTTCGCCAGAAGGTTAACCAGAAACGCCAGGAGAAAGGTTTAAATAAGCGTTCTGTGCGGGCAATGGTCGCCGGGGTTCCCAACTCCGGCAA
>PWFW01000019.1 GCA_003554225.1 Halanaerobiaceae bacterium
AATGTGGTGGAAGTGACCGGGGCCGTATGGTCACACCGTGGGTAGCAAGCCACTGTTCAATTTCAGTTGGCTCACCACTCCGATACACTGTAAACTGTCGATCTTCATTCTGTACCTCGGCAATCAGCGAATCAAACATGGCTACGAATCATCTGACTGTCTGACTCCTACACTTTGACGGATGATGTCTGCAACTTGAGGATGGAGTGTGTTAATTTGGACAGAACCGGTGTTTGGTTCATACTCTATCAGGCCCGCATCGACAAGTTTCGGTAGATGGACGTGTACCAGTGCGACGTGGATTTTTGAATGGTCTGTTGATGTTTGCATCGTCCCAGTGGTAGTGGTTTCCCAGCCACAGAGAACGGTAGCAAGTTCATCGACGGTAGTTTCGTTTTCTTCAAGCAAATAAGAGAGAACACATCGGCGATGATATGAAGAGAGTGCTCGGTAGAATTGATCATCGGATAGTTGTGGTGGGAAATCATCCTCTACACTGTGCCTCCTTCGATTGATACTGTTATCGGATCCACCCATACCACGATGATAGTTGTCATCCTACATGAATTTATTTCCCTAATTACAGTTAAATAGTATCAGATATATTGTATGTTTGTTTTGGAGATGTACTGCATCCCTGTTTTTCATCAGGGTACAAGGCGGATACCCCGAGGCTTGACCTCGGGGAGGAAGCCGACACTCCTTTCTACAACCCACGCGCGATAGCAGACTGACTCCCCACACCTCAATAAATACTATTAGGTATTCCCGAGCATACTAATGAAGTATGGAGGTTGTTCGGAACATCCAAGTCAAACTCGACGTTTCCAAAGAGGACTACGAAGTCCTTGATGAGACGTTCGAGCAGTTCCGACAAGCGGCGCAACACGTCGCTGACCACGGATGGGAAGACAACCCCTACAATATCACGGATACGAAGAATACACTCCACGACGAGACGTATTCCGATGTTCGTGAAGAACTCTCCCTGCAATCCAGCCTCGTCCAAAGTGCCCGAAACCTCGCGGCGACAGCACTCGGCAACTGCAAAGACAGAATCATCGAAGACGGTGACAAGGCAAGCAAACCCGAGTTTCGAGGAACGGTTGTCGTCTACAACGGTCGCACCATTACGTACAACGACGACCACGTATCCCTCGCCACCACCGACAAGCGCGTGACCGCAGAGTACGTCACGCCCGTCAACGAAGAAGGCACACCGTTCGAGGACTACTGGACGGACGAATGGAAGAAATCCGAAGCCACGCTCCACAAGCGTGATGGTACGTACTACCTCCACGTCGCCGTGAAGAAAGAAGTCGAACCCTCTTGCGAGGAAGAATCCGAGAACGGAGTGGTTCTCGGTGTGGACTTGAACGTGGACGGATACGTCGCTGTCACCAGCACGGGGGCGTTCTTCGGCAATGCAGATTACCTCAACCACCGCCGCGACGAGTACGAGCGTCGGCGCGGCAACCTCCAACAGACAGGCACTCGCTCATCTCACCTTACTCTCAAGAGCATCGGTAGTCGATTCGCTCGGTGGAGTGCCGATTATCTCCACCGCGTGTCAAAGGCCATCGTTCAGGAAGCCGTGGAGAACGACTGTACGGCAATAGCGTTCGAGAACCTGAAACACATCCGGAAGCGTATCTCGAACGCTTCAAAGTTCCAGCAGTGGGCGTTCCGAGAACTCCAACGCCATGTCGAATACAAAGCCGAAGAGTACGGAATTGACGTGGACGATGTTGCGCCTGCATATACGAGTCAGCGGTGCAGCCACGGTGAGTGTGGGTTCACGCACGAAGACAACCGTGATGGTGACGAGTTCGAGTGTCTGAAATGCGGGAAGCAGTTGCACAGCGATTACAACGCCGCTCGGAATATTGGGTGGCGTCTTACCCAGCATTGGCTCAAGTCTGGTGCTGGACGAGCCACGAGTCAACTGGCTCTCAAGTCAGGGACGTTGAACGCGAATGGTCGATTTCGACCTACTGCGCTTCGCAGTTAGAGCGGGAGTCCACTGACAAGCCTCGGGGTCGTACGGAAATCAGAGATTTCCGTGATGAGGAGACGCTCTGCGTCTCAAACCACTTGACCCCGAGGCAGTTGACACGATGTGTACACCTATTCAGAATGAGATACTATCACATGATTCTGAAATATATTTAATTTGCTAGTACTTAATTTAAATTTAATTTTCAAAATGCTGAATTTTAATACAGGGTGATGGCACTGGACAGTTGAAATGTCTATAGAAACCCACCGTGCGGGAGAGCAAAAGCTCGTCAAAAATATGCAGTCAGTGTCGGTTCCGACCGAATTTGATCAACTGTTGTCGAGATATGCAGAGATCACCGACGATCGAGATGAGTTGCTCTGGAAATGGCTTTACTACGTGTTCCCAAAATTTGAGTTGTCAACTGTCCCACCGAAATATAGAAACACGGCTCGAAAAGCAAAATTCGGGTTCTCGGTTTTTATGACGATCCTCGATGATATCTCAGAGCGCCATCGCGACCATGGAACATTCGAGCAAGGCCGAAAAATTCCATTTTCAAACGTTGATCCGGTGTACGATAGCGATTTAGTTGATTGCACACAGCTTGCATTGCTTGAAGATACATGGGCACAAACGATC
>PWFW01000153.1 GCA_003554225.1 Halanaerobiaceae bacterium
CACGGTGAGATGTTTATCACCGGTCATGCCCGGGAAATAGAGATCATCCTTGAGATGGTGGGCAATATCTTTTATTCAGACATTTTCTCTCTGGTCTCCCTGGAGCAGTTTCAGCGCGATGATGTCATTGATTTCAATCTCCAGGTAGAAATGCATACAAGGGAGGAATTACCATGATAGATAGATTATCTCGCCGGGAAAAAATTCTTTTACTGCTGGCTTTTATCGGCCTGGTATTCGGGCTTTATTATTACTTTCCCTATCAGTGGATAACCGAGGAGCAGGAAATAGTTCAGGAGGAGATTGACCAGTTAGAGACCGATATCACGCTGGCCCGGGACCGGATTGACCAGATTCCTGAGCTGGAGGAGGAGCTGGCCCGACTGGAGGAAGAGCGCTCGGAACTGCTTGAGGCTGCTATTCGCGAGCCTGAGGAAATCCTGGCTCACCTCAATGTTTTCTCCCGGGAGGCCGGCATGACCATCAACAGCTACTCCAAGGGAGATCGGGAGGACGGACATCCCCTTTCTTTAAGTTATGAAGGAGAATACCTGCCCCTGCTGCAGATGATGCGGCTCGTTGATGAATGGGATTACCGGCTGGTTGTCGAAGATTTTTCCCTCTCAGCTGATGAGGATGATGAGCTTACTATCAGCATGAATTATTTCTTCCACCAGCCCGATGAACTGGCAGAATTTATTGCCGAAGAAGCCGAGGAAGGAGAGTGAGAAGGATGAAATATTCGGTTTATTACTTTGCCTTTATCTTTATTTTATTATTTTCTCTGCTGCTGACCCATCCCGGTCAGGCATTGGAGCTGGATGTTGCGGATGATCTCACAGATTTTGCTGCTGAATGGCGGCTTCCAGCGCCGGAGATTGAACTTCTCCGGGATCCCTTTGCCGATTATCGACCTCCGGAACCTGAGCCGGCACCGGCTCAACCCGGGGCTCCTGACCGCCCTGCCGAAGAGGAGACTGTCTCTCCTCCTGATTTCATCCTGCAGGGTGTGGTGACCAGAAGAGGAGCCAACTCCATTATCCTGGTGCAGGATGGCGCTGAGGTCATTTTGCTCCGCCCGGGTGAGACCTACGATGGCTATGAATTTACTCATTATCAGGATAATCAGGCACACTTTTTTAAAGAAAATAGACAGTTCAGGCTGAGTCCAGGGGGTGGTGCTTAATGAGTTATAGAACGGATATAAATGATAATAAAGCTGGCATCGACAATGATAGGACCATTCAAAACTCCAGAATAATCAAATCTAGTAATTTTCTAACAAAATTTATCCTGCTATTTTTAATATTTTCCTTTGTACTATCAGCTTCTTTTATTCTTAATCCAACCGAAGCCATCGCTGATGAGGGCGTAATCATTGATCTGGAATATCGTGAGACCGATATCAAGGATGTAATTAGATCCCTGGCGGTGGCCGCCGATGTTAACATTATTGTCGATGACTCAGCTGAGGGGGAGGTTACCGTTCAGCTTCAGGCCGTTACCTTCCGTGAGGCCTTTGACCATCTCCTAAAAATTAAGGATCTGGATTATTATCAGGAGGGTAATCTCTTAATTGTAGCTACTCCCGACCGCCTGGAGGAGCTTTATTATGAAACCGAGCGGGAGCTTTACAGCCTGGAGCACCTTGAACCGGAAGAAGCCCGGGATGTGCTGGCCGAGATTGTTCCCGGCCTCAATGTCCAGACTCTCCCGACTGAAAGGAGATTAATTCTTCAGGGTTTTGCCGAACAGATTCGCGAAGCAGAGGAGTTTCTGGCCGATATCGACACCCCCCGGGACAGAGCCTATGAGATAGTTTCCCTGGAAGAGCAGTCCCCTGAGGCTGTTGCCGATGAACTGGAAGCTCTCTACCCCGATCTGACTATCCGTCCCCGACCGGCTGCTGGTGACCTGATAATCCAGGGGCGCAGCTCTGATGTTCAGGAAGCTGTCAGTTTTATAGAGCGCCTGGATGTTCCCGACCGCGATGTCGAAAGATTTTACCGGGTTCGGGAAGTGGAAGCTGCAGAACTGGCCGCCGAAGTTGAAGGGCTCTATCCTGAGGAAAGGCTCACCATCAGGGTGCAGAATAACCTGATCTTTCTGGATGGCTCACCTGAAGCAGTCGAAGATGTTTATGAACTGCTGGAGGAGCTGGACGAGAAGGAAGAGGTTAAAGAACAGCGCCGGATCAGGGCAGATTACATAGATCTTGAGGAGCTCAGAGATGTTGTAGCAGATATGGAACCTGAGCTTGATCTAGCCACCAGCCCCGGCGAAAGATCCCTTGTCATTCAGGGAGATGAAAGTGCCATTAACCGGGCAGTCAACCTCATTGAAGAACTGGATCAGCCCCGCCGCCAGGTAATGCTGGATGTCAGAATTGAGGAGATATCTCATTCTGATTTAAAGGAACGGGGTATCCATCCCGACCAGTTTAGAGAATTTGCCACCATCGGTGTTCAGACTGACGGCAATTTTCCTACAGCTGTTGATATCTCAATTCCCGATTTCCGGGTTTTTGATGAAGAGGATGCCACCCAGACACTGGCCAATCCCAGACTGCTGGCGCTTGACGGCACCGAAGCTGATCTGATTATCGGTGATGAAATCCCCTACGAAATCAGGGAA
>PWFW01000281.1 GCA_003554225.1 Halanaerobiaceae bacterium
ACCGGGGCAGCGATCAGCCCGACCAGGGCAAACTGAATTATCTGCAGATAGCTTTGAATCCGCTTAAAAATCAGGGCCAGGCCGCCGAGCAGAAAGCCGATTCCAGCAATTCCTACCAGGGTTAGCACCAGGAGGGGCAGCAGTGAAAGCAGATCAAAATTTAAGGTCCGACCGGTGGTCAGTATTATGGCAGCGAGCAGCAGCCCCACGAAAAAAATGTGGATAAAAAAGTTGGCAATCAGACGAAGTCCGGTGAGAAAGGGATAGCCAAAGGGTGACATGTAAAGCTGCTCCAGGGTGCCCTCCTGGGCTTCCTGCCGGGTCTGGTAAGAAATTTCCTGATAGGTCAGCAGGGCAAAGACCCAGAGCAGGTAGCCAGCAATCAGGCTTTCCAGGGTATCATCAAAACCAGGAGTGCCTCCAGCCAGCCCGGAATAACCTAAAAAGATCAGCACAAAGACAAAATAAAGGGTGATCAGGCCTCCCAGAGAATTAAACCAGTACCTCCGCCAGATGATAAATTCCTTTTTCAGCACGGCTCGAAAGATTCTCAGGTATTTCACCAAATATCCCCCACTTCTTCCAGGGTCTAAGATTGAGCATCTAAAGTTGTCTTTCTCAACTAATATCACAGAGATTACTAATATCACAGAAATTTTGGATTAACGCCTTCTTCCATTTTCCAAAAGCTCCATGAAGATTTTTTCAAAATTGAGCTGCTCCTGGCGGATGGCTTCAATGATTGTCTGATTTTCCTCCAGGATATCAATGACCCGGTAGAGATTGCTGGCATTCTGAAGCTCCAGATCCAGAATAACCTTATCCTTATTTTGCTGCAGCTCGAGAAAATCCAGCTCCAGGAGACTATCGCGCTGGGATGCGGTCAGTCCTTCCCTGATTTCGATCTGATAGGAACGGGCCTGAAATAAATTCAGCAGGTTTTCGGTTTTATCGGCAGCCACTATCCGGCCTTTGTCGATCACCACCACCTCCTGACAGATGTCCTCAACGACATTCATGTCATGGGTGGTGATGATGATCGTCTTCTGATCTCCGGCAATCTCCTGCAGTCGGGCCCGGATTTCGTAAGAGGCCTTGACATCGAGACCCAGGGTCGGCTCATCCAGGACCACTATCGGAGTATCGGCCACCAGGCAGACTGCCAGGGCCAGTTTCTGCTGCATGCCGCGGGAGAGCCTTCGGGCTGGTTCTGCTTCCTTGTCAGTCAGATCGAAAAAGGCAAGCAGTTCAGAGATCCTTTCAGCCAGATCCTGCCTTCCTGACTGCCCCTTGAGGGCAGCAAAGAATTCCAGGTTTTCCCGGGCTGTCAGCCGCCAGTAGATGTTGCGGTTTCCCTCGAGAACCGCGCTGACCTGACTTAAGCCCCGGCGCCTCTGCTTCAGCATATCGACTCCGTTGACCAGGATCCTGCCGCTATCAGGCTTGATTAATCCGCAGATCATTTTAACAGTGGTGGTTTTCCCGGCTCCATTGGGCCCCAGGAGACCGAAAATCTGCCCCCGGGGAACCTGGAAGGAAATATTATCGACTGCAGTTATGTCAGCTTTCTTGCGCTGCCGGTAGGTCTTGCTCAGATTTTCAACCACCAGCGCAGCCTCTGTCGGGTCCGTCATTTCAGCAGAACCAGCAGCTCTTTCCTGCTGCCGCCTGACTCTGGCTCCGGCCATCCTCTTCTCCTCCTTTAAACACAGCTTGAAAACTGGCGTAAGTTAAATAAATTTCTCCTGCTGCTCAGGAAATGCTGTTATTTATCTCTCCCTAAATTAATTCTCCAGAGACCTGGCATAAACCTCCAGCTATTTTAAAAATTCCTCTGATCCTCGAGCGCTCTGCTTGGCAGCCAGAATTTCAGAATTATTGATATTACTCCCTTAAGCGAGCTTATAGCTAATCACCCGGTAAGTAACTTTATTGCTAACGACCCGTTAAGTCAATTTATTGCTAACGACCGGCAAAACAGTTTATTGCTTATGACCCGTTAGTCAATTTATTTCTAATAACCGGCAAATCATTTCATCGTTAACAACCCACTAGTCAGTTTTGTTAACGACCCGGCAAGTCAGCTCATCTTTAAAATCCCGCTAGTCAGTTTTGCTTATGACTCGCAAGTCAGCTCATTGCTAACGACCGGCAGGCAAAAATAAATGACACACACCCCTGCCTATCAATAATGTTAATCGACTTAAGCTCGAAAAACATTACATAGAAGACAGGGCATATGTGTCAGGAAAGCCAGGGTATATGTGTCAGGAAAGCCAGGGTATATGTGTCAGGAAAGGCAGGGTATATGTGTCAGATTAAAGATCACAGAAAATAAAGCAGCTGAAAAACACCACCGTTTAATTCTACTGTAAGATAGTTTGTCTCATTAATTCTCTGATAATCCTGACCGCCTGCAATATCTAGCTGCTAGTCCATCAACTCTCAGCATTTTTTATCGTTAATCCCATCAACTCGCAAAATAAATCAGCTAAAAAACTAATCTTCCTAACGGATTTCGAAATTTAATATTGCAAATTCTGCGGTAAAATCTTCCACAGCTGAGACAAAGTCATAACCCACTACCATCAAAAAGTTATCTAAATTGGCCAGGTGGGCTGTGCCGCTTTCCA
>PWFW01000063.1 GCA_003554225.1 Halanaerobiaceae bacterium
AGCAGAAAAACCCCGTCCATGAGCAGCGCGAGAAGCACCCACACGGCCAGCTCGCCAAGCAGACCCCTTGTGGTGAGTTTAAAGCGGAAGCGGATGATGATCGAGCCGAGCGCGGCGAGCCAGAGCAAAAAGACCGCAGGCGTCTGCGGTCGGAGGATGAAGAGGATCAGGGCGAAGAGCCCGAGCATCGCGGCCCAGAGCCCCTGCCGATAAGTGATCGCCACGCTTTTCTGCATTTTACTCGAATCTCCTCGTCGAACCGACTGACAAGAAAATGATAGCAAACCCGAGCAGAATGCACAAGCTCAAAAACGCGCCGCGGTAGTCGCCTTCGGCGACGTATTCCAGTCCGTAGGCATACCAATACGTGGGCATCACCACCGCGACGCGCCGGATGTCATCGGGCAGCATCGCCAGCGGAAACATGAGTCCGCCCATCGCCGCGAGGATGTTCGCGACGATGCTGTAGACAGCCAGCGAGATGGTATAGGTCTTGAAGAGCGTATGCCAGAACAGCGAGAGCGCGATGGCCATGACCGCAAAGAACGCCAGGAAACCATACGCCCAGAGGAAGAATGTCATCGAGGCGTCCCAGCGGATGAGCGAAAGCCCCCAGAAGAACGTGATTTGCACAATGAGTACGAGGAAGTAGGCCAGAAGATGTCCAAGCAGATACTCGCGATGCGACACCGGGGTGGACGCAATGCGGACGATGGTCTTCAGCTGGCGGTCCTCGATCACCAGCTTGCTGAGCATGACCGCGACGAACAGGAGACCCAGGGCGAACAGACCGTATTGAAGACGCGGGGTCTCCTCCGCCCCGGTAATGGGGATGAGCAGGATGATGAAGGGCAGCACGAACATGAGACCAAGCACCAGCGGCTGCTTCCACAGCCGGCGGAACGTGAAGGCGAAAATCGTCCTCATGCAACCACCCGCCGGCTCATTCTGAAAAGCGCCGTGAGTAGGACCGCCCAAGTGCCGAGCAACAACCCGATGCCCAGCATGCCCATGGCATAATCGCCATCCACGAAATGCTCGATCGAGAGACGCTGCCAGCTGATGGGCGAAGAATAGTCTTCGAGGAAATTCATGACCGTATTATCGGGAAGTCCGATAATATGACCCGCCAATATCGAGCCGCCGATGGCGTACAGCGTGATGACGGCCTGTGCCTTGCTGGCTTTCTTGACGAGAATGATTACAACGGCCCCCAGCGTCTGGGTGAACACAACCCCGAGGAAGATGACCGGTATGGCCAGCCCCCAGTTCGAGACCGACGGCTCGTACATTACGAAAATAAAGGCGAGAATCAACATCAGCTGCAGAAAGCTTACGATCGAACTGTAGAGCATGTTGGTCACCATGAAGCGTGCGGGATGCACAGGAGCGGCGCGAAGGCGGTCCTTGAAGGCGGTGAAGAAATCCACCTCCATGCCTTCGGTGGTGTAGGCGGCTCCGAAGACTTGAAACATCAGAATGAAGCCGATGCCCATGAAGAACGCAATGTAACCGAGGTCGGCATCCGGATTCGCATTCGCCTGGATTTCCATGTTGACATAGATCAAAACGAGCGGCAGGCCGATGAAGATGATGTGGCCGAGATAATCCTTCAGCACGCGCAATGCGTAGAAACGAAACATCTCAGCTCACCTCGCCGTCGCGCAGCGTCTTGCCCGTCAGCATCAAGAAGACATCCTCGAGGCTGGCCTGCTCGTTCTGCACGTTGGTGATCGTATAAGGCGACAGCGTCGCGATCAGCTTATCCAATAGATCCGCTCCCGCGTGCAGGTTGATGCGGAAAGTCTGCTTCTCCAGACGCGCCTCCTTGACATCCGGCAGAGTGCGGATCGTCTCCAGCGCCTTTTCTTCCGGCTGTTTGACATCGATCGCGACGTGCTGATCGCCCTGGACCTTGCGGATCAGCTCTGGCACCGTGCCCTTGGCGATGATGTGACCCTCATCAATAATGTAGACGCGGTCGCTGATCGCCTGCACCTCTTCGATGTAATGCGAGGTGTAGATGATGGCGGTCTCGGTGTCCTTCGCCAGCTGCTTGACGAATTCCAGAATGTAGTTGCGGCTCTGCGGATCGATGCCGACCGTGGGTTCGTCCATGATGATCAGCTCCGGTTCATGCAGGAGCGCGCAGCCGATATTCAACCGGCGCTTCATGCCGCCGGAATATTTTTTTGGAATCTCATGCAGGCGGTCCTTGAGCCCGATGAGGGTGGCGACTTCCTCGATGCGGCGCTTGAGAGCCTCCCCCTTGAGCCCGTAGAGCTTGCCGAAGAACAGCAGGTTCTCATAGGCGCTGAGCGTCTCGTAGACCGTCACTTCCTGCGTGACGAGTCCGATGCGGCTCCGCACGTGACGGTTCGAGCCGTTCTGCTGCTCTCCGAAGACCTCGATCGAGCCGCTGTCGACATCGAGCAGCCCGACGATGGCGTTGATGGCCGTGGTCTTCCCCGCCCCGTTGGGGCCGAGCAGGCCGACGACTTCGCCCTTCTTGATCTCCAGATCCAAGTGATCGAGCGCGAGTCGTTTTCCGTTGTAGCGTTTGATGACATCTTTCATGCGAATCAACATTTTCATCACCTCTACGCTTATCCTACCAGAGC
>PWFW01000013.1 GCA_003554225.1 Halanaerobiaceae bacterium
AATTATAATATAGATATAAGATAATCTCAGAATTCATTATATAACATATATAAGCAATCATGCAAGGCTGGTCAAATAATATAAAATTTGTTATAATAATAGCAGTTAAAGGACGGTGAATTTATGGAACAGGCCAGATCAAATTATAATGCAGACAAAATTGAAGTGCTGGAAGGATTAATCGCTGTCAGAAAGAGACCGGGGATGTACATAGGAAGTACCGGAACCAAGGGGCTTCATCATTTAGTCTGGGAAGTTGTTGATAACAGCATTGATGAATTTCTTGCCGGTTTCGGTGACAGGGTTACTGTTATTCTCCATAAGAACGGCAGCGTGGAAGTGAGAGACAGAGGCAGGGGTATACCGGTTGATACTCACAGGGCCTCAGGAAAACCGGCTCTGGAGATTATTATGACCACTCTTCACGCCGGGGGAAAATTTAATTCTGATAGCTATTCCTTTGCGGGAGGTCTGCACGGTGTAGGAGTTTCGGTGGTTAATGCTCTATCGGAATGGCTGGAGATAACTACCTGCTGGCAGGGACAGGAATATTATCAAAAATACCGCAGGGGCAGCACTGCGTCTGAAATTAAAAAAAAGGGAAGCTGCAGTAAAAGTGGAACTAAAATTGTTTTTAAACCCGACCCTGAAATCTTTACCACTACCAATTTTCGCTATGATACCCTGGTTCACAGGCTGCAGGAATCAGCCTTCCTTAACAGCGGATTGCAGCTGGAATTAAGGGATTATCGGAATAAGGATGAAATCAAGAAAGACATTTTTTCCTATGAAGGCGGGTTAAGAGAATTTGTCTCCTTTTTAAACAAACATCACACCAGTCTGAATGGAGATACAATTTATTATTCCCGAGAATTAAATAAATGCAAATTTGAGATTGCTCTACAGTATAATGAAGGATATACCGAAAGGATATTCAGCTATGTAAATAACATCAAAACCGATGAGGGCGGTTATCATGTGACCGGTTTTAAAACCGCGCTGACCAGGGCCTTTAATAATTTTGCCCGGGATAATAATTTGCTGAATAGCTCCGATCCCTCCCTGACAGGAAGTGACCTGCGGGAAGGGTTGACGGCAGTAATCAGCCTGCGCCTTGATAACCCTCAGTTTGAAGGGCAGACTAAAAATAAGCTGGGCAACAGCGAGGTAAAGAGCAAAATTGAAACAAACTTTTATGAATTTCTAACTGAGTATCTTTCCTATAATCCTGAGACAGGCAGGGCGGTGGTTGATAAGGCTCTGCAGGCTGTGAGAGCACGTCAGGCTTCCAAGAAGGCCAGAGAGTTAAGCAGAAAGAATAACAGCATCAGTCAGCGCAACCTACCGGTAAAACTGGCTGACTGCTCGAGCCGCAGGCCGGAAAAAAGCGAATTATATCTGGTTGAAGGTGATTCAGCCGGAGGTTCTGCCAAACAGGGAAGAAATAGAGAATTTCAGGCTATCCTGCCCCTGAAGGGAAAAATTTTAAATGTGGAACGGGCCCGGCTGGAGAAAATACTCAGCAATAAAGAGATTGTATCAATTATCAGCGCTCTGGGTACCGGCATTGGTGAAGATTTTGATCTTGATAAACTGCGCTATCACAAGATAATTATTATGACCGATGCTGATATTGATGGAGCCCATATCGCCACTTTGATTCTCACCTTATTTTACCGCTATATGAATGAGCTGATTAAAAATGAGCATATTTATCTGGCCTGTCCCCCTCTTTACAGGATCAGCGGCAAAGGGGAAGAGGAGTATTTATACAATGAAAGAGAGCTAGAAGATTTTCGTCGGAAAAATCCCGATAAAAATTATTCAATTCAAAGATATAAAGGACTGGGAGAGATGAACCCCGACCAGCTCTGGAAAACTACCATGAAACCGGAAAACAGAAGACTGTTAAAGGTAGAAATTGATGACCTAATAGAAGCTGACGAAATTTTTACCAGACTGATGGGTTCAAATTCCTCTCTGAGAAAAGAATTTATTTTTAATAATGCTTCAGAAGCGATTGAAATTGATGTTTAGCTCTTTAGCTGCCTGGCTTTTTAGGAGAATTTCCCGGATTATTTAAGCTTTTAAGCTTATGTTTATCCGGATTAATAACATAAATACTGCAGGAAGGGAGGTAAGCGATATGCAAAAGTATCAGTGCACGGTATGTATGTATATTTATGATCCCGAAGAGGGAGATCCGGAAGGTGGTGGCGGAATAGTCGTTGAGCCGGGTACACCCTTTGAAGATGTCCCCGAGGACTGGGTCTGTCCGGAATGCGGAGTTGGCAAAGATCTCTTTGAACCCTATTAATCATCGATATTGCAAAAACCGGGGCATAATTGTCCCGGTTAAAACTTTGTTTTTGGAGGGGAAATACAATTACTGCCAAAAGTAAAGCTAAAATTAAACCGGAAAACCAAAGTGAGGAAGATAAGCCTGAGGAATCCGAGAAAAATGTTTTAGAGTGTAAGGCAAAAAGATGCCAGCATAATATTGAAAATTCCTGCAAATTGTCCTGTATAACCATAGGCAATGACGGTAAATGTGATTTTTATCATATCGACCGATTTCTGGGAGATACCAGTTCTGACGTTTATTAAGATGACCGCTAAG
>PWFW01000094.1 GCA_003554225.1 Halanaerobiaceae bacterium
AAAAGTCACCTTCCTGCACGAGACAACTCCCGGCCCGGGTCCGGCGCGAAATCACGGGGCGTCGGGGGCAACGGGTACGATTCTGGCCTTCATCGATGCTGACTGTATCGCGGACAGCGGCTGGATTCGAGCAATCTCGACGCATTTTCAGAAGGCGGAACCGGCGGCCGTAATCGGGGGCGAGGTGCGGATCGCACCGCGCGGGTCAAGGCTGGAGCCGATCGAGGCTTATGAAAGCATCTTCGGCTACCGATTCGAGTTGTACATCCGCCGGGACAGGTATGCCGGCACCGGCAATCTGGCGATGCGCCGTGAAGTATTTGACACCGTGGGACCGTTCGGGGGGATCCACATCGCGGAAGATAGGGATTGGGGACAGCGCGCGACCTGCGCGGGTTTCCCGCCTGCGTACGTGTCCGAAATGATCATCTACACGGAAGCCCGGGAAAGCTTCTCCGAGCTTGCACGCAAATGGGATCGACACATCGCCCATGATTTCGCCAGCGTCAAGGGTGTGACACGTCGGCTGCGCTGGTTCCTCCGCAGCCTCGCGCTGGCCGCTTCCCCGGTTGCCGAGATACCACGCGTGTTCAATTCGCCACGGATCCGGGGCAGTAGAGCGCGTTTGCTGGCCTTTGGGGTTCTTTTCCGTATACGCATCCATCGTTCACGACGAATGCTGCAACTGCTTCTCGGAGGAAGCCCGGAGAAAATGTCACTGCGTTGGCAGAAGAAATGATAGGACTCATGTTGTCACACGCCAGTCTTCACGGGAGATTCAATTACGGAGCTTGAAACGAGTCTACCTGCAGCTGCCACCCAAGAACCCGGTCTGTCCGACCCCGAGCTGTCGATCATCACCGTCAGCTCCAACACCCGAGAAACGACGCTCAAGCGCCGAGGCGGCTCCGACACCCGCGCCTCCGGCGCCATGTCTCCGAATATCGTCTCCTGCCGGCGGTGCTCACCTCGCATCGTCGCCCCTTCTCCTCTCCCAACCGTCTGCTTATGACCGCGAACGGCGGGGGCAGGTTCGGCAGCCGGTTAGGGCTTGCGCCGCAAGCTACGCTTCAGGCGGCTTGCCAGCGGCATCCAGCAGAAAGCGCCGTTCATTTTCAACCGGAACAGGCGGTCCGGGTCCGATGGCTCAACCGCAGTCCGTCCGCGCAGGATTGCCGCATGGCCGGTGCCGATCCGCTCAGGCATGACCGAATAGGCCTTGCGATATCCGGCTGCCGCGACGGCCTGAACTGCGGCATCGTCGAGACCGCCGTATGGGAACGCGAACTCGTCGACCGGCTTGCCGCACACCTCCTCCAACATAGATCGCGAGAGCGCGGCTTGGTGCGCAGCTTCGTCGGGCGCGAGGGCGGCCATCTGGACATGATCGACCGAATGCGATCCGATCCGCAGCAAAGGGGATTGGATCGCGCGCAGCGCACCTGCAGTCATGACTGTTTCGGCCCGATCGTGCTGCGATTCCATCGCCCAGCCGGGCTTTTGCCCAAGCCAGCCGCTGGGCGCGAAGATCGTCGCCGGCAAGCCGCGCGCTTGCAAGACCGGTACAGCATTGCGGGCGACCGAATCGAAAGCATCGTCAAAAGTGATCGCGACCAGCGGCCGCTGGGCCGAGACCCCGCCTTCATAATCAGCGAAGACGACTTCAGCCTCTGCTGCCAGGATATCCATCTGCCGCGCGAACTGTTCTCGCAAATGATCGGGCACGGCGTGATAGTAGAGGATGGTCAGGGCCGGGCGCGCCCCGACCAGACGCGCGCCAAACATCCAAGCGGTGGCGATCGACGCCTTGAGCGGACCGTGCAGTGCCATGTCAGACCGTCTTGACTGTCATGAAGGGCACGGCTAGATCGACCTGACGAGGGTCGAGCCTGTATCCGCCAGCCGCGCCTGCAGTGAACCCGATCTCCTCCAGCACCAGCTGGGCCGGGCGATTGCGATCGGTCTTATGGAAATCGATGATGACCTCTCCTACTTCGCTGCCGGCCCTGTTGACCAAATGGTGGATCAGTGCCTGTTCGATGAACTTGCCCTGGACCCGACACGACAGCATGAAGTCATCGACGATCACGTGCCGCAGATCGGCACTGTCGTCGAAATGGGCCATGCAGAACCCGACAGTGCCATAGCTGCCGAATCGGTCGCTGCATTCGATCACCAGGTGAATGCGGTCGTCCTCCAGGGCAGCCGCGATGGCCGAGCGGTCGTACTTCCGGCCGGAGAAGTTCAGCTGGTTGGTGCGCTGAACCAGTTCGGCGATCCGGTCGTGGTCGGCGGGCACGTCCGGCCGGATTGTCAACAGCAGTTCGCAGCTGCGCAGGAATTCAAGGTAATCATCCCCGAACGAGCTGGCTGCCTGGGTCCGGACTACCGCCTCCTGGTACATCTTGCGACGCGTGCGCGATTCGGCAGTTTTCGCACCCTGCAGGCGGGGGTGGTCGACCAGGGTAGCGATCGACTGGTCATCGAGGACTTCGACCTGGGGATGCACCGCGCTGACTTCCGCGCGCTCGAACGGGTTGTCATCAATGAAGATGACGCTGTCGACGCCGATGTCGATCGTCTCGACGATCGTCTTGATC
>PWFW01000093.1 GCA_003554225.1 Halanaerobiaceae bacterium
CGGTAATGTCAAAATATTATTGGGGGGTTAAGATGAGGTTATTTGTTGCCTGCAATATTGCTCAGGAGACAAAGAATTACCTGGCGGAGAAGACTGATAGCTTGAAGCGGGACCTGCCCCGGGGAGTCAAGTGGGTTAAACCCGATAACTTTCATATTACCCTGAAATTTCTCGGTGATACTACTGAGGAAAGAGCTGAAGAGCTGATTGACAGCCTGACTGAGATAAGTCTGGATGGTCAATTTTCCTGCCAGTTTAAAGGGCTTTCAGCCTTTCCCGCCCGGGATTATCCCAGAGTGCTGATTTCCCGGGTAACTCAGGGCAAAGAGGAACTGATTAAACTGCACAATAAGATCGAAAAGGCTGCTGTCGGGATGGGGTTTGCTGAAGAGAAGCGCAAATTCACCCCGCATTTAACCCTGGGGAGAATTAAAAACAAAGCTGATATTAAGATAGTTGCTGATGTTCTGACTGATGAAGACTTTGGCAGCAATCTGGCTGTCAGCGACAGTATCAGAAGCTTTTCTCTGATGAAAAGCACCCTGAGACCGCAGGGGCCGGTTTATCAAGAAATATTTTCCAGTAAAATTTAATAAACTACTTGAATTTTCCAGAAAAGTAAAATATAATAAGATCAGTTAAACTGTAAAAATTTCCAATATTAAACAGGAGAGGTGGGGTTAATTTGGCTCAAAGTGATAAAGAAAAGGCTCTGGATAAAGCAGTAGGCCGGATACAAAAGCAATTTGGTGAAGGTGCTATCATGCGGCTGGGAGACTCCAATACGCTGGATGTGGAGGTTATCCCTACCGGCTGCCTCCCTCTGGATCTGGCTCTGGGAGTGGGAGGAATTCCCCGGGGGAGAATTGTGGAACTCTACGGCAATGAATCTTCAGGTAAGACGACTTTAGGCCTCCATATTATTGCTGAAGCCCAGAAAAAGGGGGGAATTGCAGCCTTTATTGATGCAGAACATGCCCTGGATCCCCGCTACGCAGAAAATCTGGGAGTCAGAATCGAGGATCTTTTAATTTCTCAGCCCAATAACGGAGAAGAGGCCCTGGAAATTACCGAATCACTGATCAGAAGCAATGCCATTGACGTGGTGGTGCTGGACTCAGTGGCTGCTCTGGTGCCCAAAGCTGAACTGGAAGGGGAAATGGGGGATTCTCATGTAGGTCTGCAGGCCCGGCTGATGTCTCAGGCAATGAGGAAGCTTTCCGGGGCAATCAGCAGCTCTAAAACCTCTGCCATATTCATCAACCAGATCCGGGAAAAAATTGGAGTGATGTTTGGCAATCCTGAAACAACCCCGGGAGGAAGGGCATTAAAATTCTATTCCTCTGTCCGGATAGAGATCAGAAGGTCCCAGACTATTAAAGACGGTTCTGAAGTTATCGGCTCTCATGCCCGGGCCAAGATTGTTAAGAACAAGGTGGCTGCCCCCTTCAAGCAGTGTGAATTTGATATAATGTACGGTACCGGAATTTCCCGCTCGGGAGCTCTGCTGGATCTGGGTGAAGAGACCGGAATTATTGATCGAGCCGGAGCCTGGTATTCCTACGGAGAAGAGAGACTGGGACAGGGAAGGGAAAATTCCAAGGAATTCATGGAAGAAAATCAAGAAATAATGGAAGAGATAGAACAGAAAATCAGGGTGGCAGTTGGTCTGGAAGATGGTGAAATTGAGGAAGAGAAAGCCGAATCTGCCGAATCTGATGAGAATGCTGAATAGATGTGAAATTAAATGAGCAGAAGCGAAATTAAAAGTAAGGTTTTTAAGTATCTGGCCCGCCGGGAGCATTCCCGGAGGGAGCTTTTTAATAAACTTATCAGAAAAGACTATGATTCTGCTGAAATTAATTTCGTGCTGGAGGAGATGTGCGCTAAGGGTTACATCGATGATGAAAGATTTGCTGAAACCTGGATCAGACACCGTCTGGAGAGCAAGCCCCGGGGTCCTTACTTAATCAGGGCTGAGCTTACCAGAAAGGGGGTTGATGCTGAGATTCAGGACAGGCTGCTGGCCCGATTAATGCCTCCCGAGAAGGAATTTGAACTGGCTTTAGAGCTGGCAGAATCCTGGCTGGCTAAAAGAACAGTCTCAGAGAGTGAGCAGGAAAATTTTGAGTTGAGAAAAAAGCTCTTTAGATATTTATCTCAGAAGGGTTTCCGCCGCTCCACAGCCAAAAAGATAGCCATCGAACTTAACCTGTCCTGAGATTTCGGGACAGGTTTTTTTATCTATTTTTATCTGAAAAATTGCAATTTTAACTTTGCATCGGGCTTTCTTGACACTGAAAACAAAAAAGGTTAAAATATTAACAGATACCATAAAATCAAGGGTTCTTCAATGTTTTAAATAAATACAATTCTAACTGGAGGTGAAAAAAATTAATGTAATAATTTATCCAGCGATAAGTTTAATAGCCGGTTTATTTTTTGGCTATATAATCCGAAAATATATTGCTGAAGCTAAAATTCAATCTGCTGAAGAAGAAGCAAAGAAAATCAAAAATGAAGCTCAAAGAGAAGCAGAATCTACCAAAAAAGAAAAGATTTTAGAAGCAAAAGAAGAAGTTCATAAAATGAA
>PWFW01000175.1 GCA_003554225.1 Halanaerobiaceae bacterium
AAGTGTTTGTAATGAATAAAGTGTTTGTAATGAATAATTTCAGCAGCAGATGATTGTGCTGCATTAAGTCTTTTTTAAATTTCATGGTTATTGTGATCTCTGTCATAGAAATGATTCTGATAAAAATATTTGCTGAAATATTACTTTCTGCAGTGAAACCAGCGAATAGCTTTCAGCAGAAATTAAACCTAGCTTAAGAAGTAATCAATGCCGATAGCCCGTTGAGTTAGCTGGGACGGGAGCGGCTGACCGACAGAACTCCCGAGACATTTTCTATCTTTTTAATCAGATCCCGCATGTGTTCCAGGCTGCTCAGCTCGACTGCCAGTTTAATATAGGCCTGATTGTATTTATCGGTGTTGGCCATAACAGAATGGAGTTCGATCTTCTCCTTGGAAATCAGTCCGGTAATTTCATTGAGCAGAGCTGATTTGTTGACCGCCCTGATGGTGAGCTCAACCTGATAGGAACCGGTGCGGGTGCCGCTCCAGCTGACCTCGATAAATCTATCTTTGCTTAAGCCCTTCAGGTTAGGGCAGTCTGAGCGGTGAACAGAAACTCCCCGACCTCTGGTGATATATCCGATAATATCATCGCCGGGTACCGGATTGCAGCACTGAGCCAGACGGACCAGGATATCGTCCATGCCCTTAACCTTAACCCCGCGGTCAGTGGACTTTTTCCGGGGTTTGCTGATGAGATCCTGAATCTCAACCTGCTTCTTATACTCCTCCGGTATCTTGTTAATTACCTGGCGGGTGGTCAGCTGATCATAGCCTATGGCGGCATAAAGTGACTCCAGATCAGAATAGTTCAGCTCTTTGGCTGCCTTCTGCAGTACTTTTTGTTTATCCTCCTTGGGTAAATTAATCTCATCCTTTTCCAGAGCCTGAAAAAGAGATTTTTTGCCGCTGGCCACAATCTTCTCCTTCTGCTGCTGTTTGAACCAGCGCTTGATCTTGCTTTTAGCCCGGGAGGTTTTCACGAATTTCAACCAGTCCCGGGTCGGACCGGTGGAATTATTGGAGGTCAGAATTTCCACAATATCGCCGTTATCAAGGCTGTATTCCAGAGGGACTATCTTGCCGTTAACCTTGGCACCGACACAGTTGTGACCGACCTCGGTATGGATGTTATAGGCAAAATCTACCGGGGTCCCGCCCCGGGGTAGAGATATGACATCGCCCTTGGGGGTGAAAACAAAGACTTCGTCTTCGAAAAGATCAATCTTTAATGTTTCAATAAACTCATGAGGTTCCTGCAGGTCCTTCTGCCATTCCAGTAGCTGACGAAGCCAGGAGAGCTTCTCCTCAAATTCATCTTCCCCCTTTTTGCCCTCCTTATATTTCCAGTGAGCAGCGATACCATACTCAGCAGTCCGGTGCATCTCCCGGGTCCGGATCTGCACCTCAAGGGGATCGCCGTTGGGTCCGATTACCGTGGTGTGAAGGGACTGGTACATGTTGGATTTTGGCATGGCGATATAATCCTTGAAGCGGCCCGGCATCGGTTTCCAGATTTCGTGAATGACACCTAAAACTTCATAGCATTCTCGAACTGAATCGACCAGCACTCTGACGGCCGTCAGATCATAGACCTCGTTAAAATCCACTTCTTTCCTTTCCATCTTCTGATAAATGCTGTAAAGATGTTTGGGCCGTCCGGAGATATCAGCCTTTATGTTTTCCTTCTCCAGATGACTGCAAATTTTGTTAATAGCCTCCTGGATATGCTCCTCTCTCTCCTTGCGATTGGCTGCTATTTTTCGGGAAACCTCATAATACATCTCAGGCTTGAGGTAGCGAAAGCAGAGATCTTCAAGCTCCCATTTAAGGCGAGACATTCCCAGCCGGTGAGCCAGGGGAGCATAGATATCCAGCGTTTCCTGAGCTTTTTCCAGCTGCTTTTCCCGGTTCATATAACCGAGGGTCCTCATGTTATGCAGCCGGTCAGCCAGCTTTATCAGGACCACCCTGATGTCATCGGCCATGGCCAGGAACATCTTACGCAGACTTTCTGCCTGCTGCTCTTCCTTGGTCTTGAACTCGATCCGGGTCAGTTTGGTAACCCCATCAACCAGGAGAGCAATTTCCTCGCCAAACTCCTCAACAATATCTTCTCTGGTTATTTTAGAATCCTCCAGAACATCGTGAAGCAGGGCACCGGTGATTGTGGTGAGATCCAGTTCCAGCTCAGCCAGAATATAGGCCACTCCCAGAGGGTGCTCGACATAGGGCTCCCCGGAAATACGATATTGACCCTGATGAGCCTGCTGACAAACTTCATAAGCTCGCTTTATCTCACTCAAATCAGGGTCAGTTATATAGGTTTTGATTTTTTTGAAAATCTTGTTGATATCCATAAAAATACTCCTAACGCTCCGGGTCGAGAATCTTCAGCTAAAAATAGGAAGAAAATCCAGAAACCGGGACAGAATGGCTATCAAATTCTTTACAGGCAGTTATAATGCCAGTGATAAATAATAAATAAACATGGCCTTCAATGGTGCTTGAAAGTTCCGGACGTACTTAAGATTCAAGAAATACTTAAGTTTCCAGAAGTGCTTAAAGTCCCGGAAATGTATAAG
>PWFW01000059.1 GCA_003554225.1 Halanaerobiaceae bacterium
GCTTCGGGAACTTTTCCTCGCTATCTGGCAAAATATGTTAGAGAGGAGAGTAAGCTGGATCTGCCCGATGCGATCAGGAAAATAACCACTCTGCCGGCGCGCAGGCTTGGTCTTGAGAACAGGGGACTAGTTGCTCCGGGATATAGGGCTGATCTGACTGTTTTTTCTCTGGAAGACATACAGGATAATTCTACTTATCAGAATCCACTGGTTACTCCATCAGGTATTGAATATGTCATTGTAAAAGGGAAAATTGCTGTCGAGGATGGTCGTTATCAGGGAGGTGATTGTGGAGAAGTAATCAGCCATGGCAGGACATAATTTTATTAATCTGTATTTGGCCTCAGTTTTGGTTTTTAATTTTACTTAAAGGCGGTAACCTGTCAGACTTGGGAACTGGTCATACTTTGTAAAGGTCAGACTTGTTAGCGGATCAGATTTTGAAATAGTCAGACTTAGAACAGGCAAACCTTGAGCAGGATAGACTTTAGCAGGTTAACTTTGAAATGGTTAGACTTTGAGCAGGATAGTCTTTAATCAGGCCAGAATATGAACAGGTCAAAATTTAAGCAGGTTAAACAGGTTAATCAAGTTAAACAGATTTATCAGGTTTATCAGGTTAAGCAGATTAAAATTTCCTTAAAGAAAGGTGTGGCATTATGAAAAAGGTTCCTCATGTTTATGCTTTGATCTTTATAATCATTGTTATTGGAGCAGTAGCAACCTTTATAGTGCAGCCAGGAACCTTTGAAAGAGAGGTCATCGAAGGTCGGGAGATGGTGGTACCTGACTCCTACGAAACGGTTGAACGGACTCCGGTGGGAGTTCTGGGGACACTAAAAGCTGTTCAGGTTGGTATGATAGAGGCAGCCAACATAATCTTCTTTATTTTTATTGTGGGTGGTGCCTTTAGTATACTTAAAGGCACCGGGGCCATTGACGGGGCTATAGGGACGCTAGCTATAAAAGTTCAGGGAAAAGAAGCCCTTTTCATTCCGGTATTAATGGTCGCTTTTTCCTTATTTGCAGCTTCTATGGGGCTCTATGAAGAATTTCTCCCCTTCATTCCCCCGATTGTTTTACTCTGTCTGGCGCTGGGCTTTGATTCTATTACCGGGGTGGCGATTGTTATGGTTGGGGCTGGTGCAGGATTTGCTTCGGCCTTTACCAATCCCTTTACCATCGGTATTGCCCAGGAAATTGCTGAAGTTCCAATGTTTTCCGGCCTGGCATTGAGAATACCCCTGTTTATTATTACTGTTTCTATAGCTGTAGCCTATGTATATCGTTATGCCATGAAAGTCCGGGAAAATCCTAAAATTAGCCCGGTTTATGAACTGGATCAGAACAGAGAAGAGGATGAAATTGACCTTAATGATCTTCAGGAATTAACCACTCCGCATAAACTGGTTATTGCGGTTGTTGTGATTGGTTTTCTGATTCTATTTTATGGCGTTATGTCCTTAGGCTGGTATATCAATGAACTGGCTGCTCTCTTCCTGGGTATGGGCATCGTTGGAGGTATTATCGGCAAACTGGGCATGAACAGCATCGCTGAAAATTTTGTTAAAGGTGCCCGTGAGCTAACTATGGGAGCACTGGCTGTAGGTCTGGCCCGGGGAATTTTGGTTGTGCTTACTGAGGGTCAGATTGTAGATACAATTCTATTTGGAATTTCCAATGCCCTGGAAGGGCTGCCGGTTGTATTTGGAGCGGCAGGAATGTTTGTTTTTCAGAGCCTGCTAAATATCCTGGTGCCCTCAGGCAGCGGTCAGGCAGCCCTGACAATGCCGATTATGACTCCTCTGGCTGACTTAATTGGCACCACCAGACAGGTTGCAGTTCTGGCCTATCATCTAGGTGATGGTTTTACCAACATGATTACTCCTACGCTGGGACCCTTGCTGGCAGCTCTGGCTCTTGGAGGGGATATCAGCTGGGAAAAGTATGCAAAATGGATTTTTCCTCTCATAGGTATTCTGACTCTGCTTGGAATTATTGTGGTAGCCTTTGCCCATATTATTCAGTTTGGACCGATTTAAATCTTAATATTTGTTGTCCTGGTTGTCCTGGGCAGGATAAATAATTCCTCGCTCAAGAATGAACCCGGTGTTATTGATGGAGTTAGAGTTATCGGGTGTATAAATCCTGCTGCTGTGACAAAAGCAGCGCAATATCAGCAACATAAAACGACAGGATCAATTCAAAATCTCTTAAAAATCAATTCAGAATCAACTCAGAATAAACTCAAAATTAAATCAGAATTAAATCAAAATCAACTCAGAATTGAATCAGGATTGGCTTAGAATCAACTCAAAATCAACTCAGAAAAAGCCACCAGCTCTTTACTGACTGGTGGCTTTTTCCTTTAATTGATATCTTTGAATTGTTTGCCCGGCTATTCCCTGAAAAAATTAGCTAATTTAGCTAAGGTCAGCTTTAGAATGATATTTTACTGAAAGAACTGGATGAAGGAGTAAACCTGGTTGATATTTTTCTGGCCGCTTTTTTTGAATAGTCAGCAAAACTGTGGTAAGTTAAATTAAAGCTAATTGATATCCTTTCTTGCCTTAGCGGTTGGAAAA
>PWFW01000010.1 GCA_003554225.1 Halanaerobiaceae bacterium
ATGATGATATCATCGACGAAAGTGATATGCGCCGGGGAGAAGAGACTGTTCAGAAAAAATATGGCCAGGATCGAGCTGTTTTTGTCGGTGATTATCTTTACAGCTCTTCCTATGAAATTTTCAGTCAGGAATTATCCCGAACTGCTCTTTCCCGGCTGTCTCATGTGGTTAAATATATCTGCCAGGGGGAGGTGAGTCAGTATCAAAACCGCTTTAACTATGATTTAAACCTCTGGGACTATCTCCGCCGGATCCGGCGAAAAACAGCTCTATTTTTTTCTCTCGCTACCTATCTGGGGGCCCGGGAAAGTTCTCTCAATCAGGGTCTGAATAATTTCTATAAACTGGGGCTGGAAATAGGAATGGTCTTTCAGATTCAGGATGATATTTTAGACTTTTCCGGCTCAGAAGAGATCCTGGGCAAGAAGATTTCCCAGGACATTTATACAGGGATTTACACACTACCTTTAATTTATCTCCTGCAGTCGGAGGAATACCGCAGGCCATTAATCTCAATCCTCTCCCGGGATAATCTTTCCAGCTCTGATATAACAGATATCCTGAATCTTGTAAAAGATGCCGGATCTTTAGAGAGGAGCAGACAGCTGGGTCAGCAATTTATTAAGCGGGCAGAAGCTCAGCTTACTAAAATTAGCTCACTTTATCCTGAAACAGAAATTACTCAGGTATTAAAAAATATTATTTATCATCAAATTGAACGCAATAAATAAGCAGGCAGCTTTAATCGGGCAGAAAATTTCAGCTCTTGAGTTTTATTGCAGATAGTATAGCATTACAGTACAGAAAGTACAGCATTACAGTTTTACTGCAAAAAGTACAGCTGGATTTCCTTAAAAATAACAGCATAACATAGGAGGTAATTTAAATGTTGAGATTGATCCATATTTTAGGTGCACTACTGGCTGTTGGGGGGGTGCTGACCACTGATTTCCTGTTGTTTGTGGTGGATTTAAAACCAAAATTTGCAGTTTATATGAGCAAAGTGGCTCCGGTTATCTCCACCCAGATCTGGATTGGACTCATCGTGCTGGGAACTTCGGGAGTCTTCATTTTCCAGGGACGTCCCTGGCTTACCGACAACACATTTTTTATCCTGAAAAAAGCTTTAATACTTTTGGTCATCATTAATGGTGTTTTTCTCAATGTCTATATAACTCCAAAGTTTCAAAGCCTGGCCTCTGAATGGGCCGATAAAACCGAACGGGTAGAGAATTTTAGAAAAATTGCCATGGTCAGTGGAGCATTATCCTTTATCAGCTGGATTGGAGTTATTATATTAAGTGTGCTGTTTATTTAGAAATCCTCAGCACACCAGACCATTCACTCCAGATTCAAAACGAAAACTAGAAAGGAGTTATAAATTATGAAACTTAATAGATTAAAGCCGGTAGCTTTGCTGCTTTTTGCAGCTTTACTGGTATTTATGTTTGCTCAAACCGCTGCAGCAGATACTATATTTGCTGGAGAAAATATTTTCACTCCTGATCTTCTGGCAGAGTTTGATGGACAGACCGAAGAGGAGGCTTATATATCTGTCCGGGGCAGAGTTTATGATGCCACTGAGATCTTTGAAGATGGCACCTACAATGATATGGAGGCCGGTCAGGATTTAACCCGGGAGCTGGAAGAAGGGCCGGGATTTGATATTCTTGAAGAATTGGAGCAGATAGGTTACTATGTCGAGGCCGCCCTTACCCCTGAAATACTGGCTCGCTTTGATGGAGTTGAGCGCCAGGAAGCCTATGTTGCTGTTGACAATCTGGTTTATGATCTTACAGAGGTCTTTACTGACGGTACCCACCAGGGCAACGAAGCCGGTCAGGATCTCTCCGATGTATTTCATGATGACTCCCCTCATGATATGGACACCCTGGATGAATATCATATTGTCGGTCTGCTGGTTGAAGAATACTTTACCAGGGGCGAGCTCAGCGATTATGATGCCCAGGATGACTCGCCCAATTATACCGGCGTTGACGGTCTGGTATATGATATGGCTGATTATGATATGTGGGATGAAGGGGAGCACTTTGACCATGAGGCGGGTGAATATTTAACCCAGGAGATTCATGATTCTCCTCATGGCATAACTTTAATGCTGGGCACACCCATTGCTGGAGCTCTGGATGACTTTCTGCTGGCTGTAGAAAATGATGAAGTAGAAGAGGAAACAGATGTCCTTTATGTGGTGTTAATGGGAATAGGAGTGCTGGCTGCTGTCAGCGGTCTACTTCTGGGACTCCATGCCTTTCGCTCAGTATTAAAGGAGGTCTAGATCTAGATGCCCGCCAATAACCTGACAGCCTCTATAAAAAATCAGGAAGAGTTTACTATTACCTGGGAGCTGGTGCCAGGTCGGGGGGCAAAAGAGGATAATGTGGAAGCAATTTTCCGCCGGGCAGAGGAAGCTTCCCGGGCTGATAAGATTAATGGCATAACCCTGACCGATAATCCCGGCGGCAATCCTGCTATTTCTGCAGAATATATTGGCATGAAACTCAATGAAATGGGAATCGATCCCCTGGTCCACTTTACCTGCAAGGATAAAAGCCGCA
>PWFW01000236.1 GCA_003554225.1 Halanaerobiaceae bacterium
AACTATGGTTTAAGTCTGGCCGCTATGGGTTTTGAAGATTTGGGGTTTTTTGCCTTCGAAGGGGCCAGACTATACGGTGATATAAATCCTTCCTCATTTCCTCTGGTTATTGTCATCGTGGTAGCAGCTGCAGTGCTGGCCAGTATAATTCCGGCTATCTGGGCTGCCCGCAAGGATCCAGCCAGCGCTATTCATCATAAATAATAGATAAGAAAGTTATTGGAGGTCATAACAATGAAACTGAGAAAAATTGCCTGGCGCAATCTGACCCGCAATAAGATGCGCACTTTCATCGCTATAGTTGCTATAATGACCGTAGTTATTATTGTTATATTTTCGCGGGGTTTTGTGATCGGGGTAACAGAAACCATGTTTGGGCTGAATATCGATAATGCTTCCGGGCATGTCAGAATTGTACAGGAGGAATATGAGATCAGAGAATCCCTGCTTCCTCTGGATATGACTGTTGACGGCTTTGCCGGAGAGGGCGCTGCGGAGATGGCCGCGGAGTTAGAAGCTCACCCCGATGTTGAGTATGTGCTTCCCCGCGTGAGGTTTGGCGCCATGGCCAGTTTAAACGATGATCTAACCCGCATGCTGGGCATTGGATTTGACCTGGAAAGAGAAAAAATACACGGTGCTGTGCCAGAGGACATAGATCAGGGCAGGATGCCGGCAGAGGAAAATGAAGCGGTTTTCGGCAGCGGTTTGCTGGAAGACATGAATAAAGAAGTGGGTGAGAGTATTACCCTTATGTTTTCCGATGCTCATCAATCTCTACAGGCCCGCACTTTTCAGATTGTAGGGAGAAGGGATTCCGGCGTTTCCGAGCTTGACAATAATTTCTTTTATATACCTCTGGAACATTCACAGGAGATGCTCTGGCTGGAGGATGAAGTTACTGAGATTATGGTCTTCGGCAGATCGGCGGGTTTAGCCCCGGAACTGGAGCAGCGGATAACTGGCCTGCTGAGCGAGCGGGGTGGTACAGATTACAGTACTGTGAACTGGCAGGAAGCAGATCCCATGGGGGAGATGTTTAGAGAAGTGGATGAGATAATGGAGATTGCCTATATTCTTTTTATAGTGCTGGGCTCAATCGTTATCCTGAGTGTTATGACTATGATTGTCAGGGAGAGAACACCGGAAATAGGCATGATGTCTGCACTGGGTCTAAAGGGCAGAGAGATTATGAAGGTTTTTGTTTTGGAAGGAGCTTTAATGGGCCTTATCGGCAGCATACTGGGGATAATTCTCGGGGGAATTTTCACCTTCCGCTATTCCCGCACTGGTATTTATGTGGAAGTTTTTGCGGAGATGATGGACGAACATGTGGAATTTATGATGGAGCCGGTATTTCACCTGGGTTTCAGTCTGGAAAATTTACTGCTTACATTCGTGGCTTCCATGATAATTGTAGTTCTGGCCTGTTTATACTCCGCCCGAAAAGCGGCAAAATTGAATCCGGCCGATGCCCTGCAGTATATAGATGAATGATTAGTTTAGAGCTGATGTATGAACGGTGCAATAAGTATGAGCTTTATAATAATTCGCAACTTATCCAGACAATAGTCAAAAACTAATCCAGCAGTCCAAGCTGTTGTGCCCGGGCAACCGCTCGGGTTCGGTTATCGACGCCCAGTTTCCCATAGATATTGCTGGTATGCCACCTAACAGTGCCTTCAGCAATAGTCAATTTTTCCGCTATTTCTTTGTTGGCAAATCCGGCAGCAATTTCAGCCAGAATTTCCAGCTCCCGTGCACTCAAAGGTTCAATCAGCTCTTCCTGTTTCCCATCAGCACTTTCGGTAGATTGTCTCCTCTTGATCCCATTGCCCCGAATATCTTTGTTCTGCACTCCTGTCTTACCCCACCCCTCAATAGCTTTACTTTCATCCAGCGAACTCAGCAGTCTATTAATAAAGAATTTTCGCTCCTCATCCGGCAAAAGTTCCTGAAGCAGACAGGTAACCGGCTCTCCTTCATCAATTATCGTCCGGAAAAATCCTTGTTTCCGGGCCAGGTCGAGAGCCTGTCTGAGCTGATCCAGGGCTTGAGCTCTCTCTCCCTGCTCCTCACTCAGACTAACGAGCAGCAATAAACTTTCCAGTTCGCTTCGAAAAACTCTGTTTTTCCGGGAAAGCTCCAGCACATAATTAATACTTCTTTCCGCTTTCTCCAGTTTTCCGCCGCAAATTAAGGCTCTGCTGAGCGCCAGATATTCCATCTCTTGGGCAAAACCCGGCTTATTTTCCGGCTTTATGCCCCGGGAAGCCAGCAGATTAACAGCTCTGATCCAGTCCTGGCGGTCAGGATACTCAGGCTCCAGCCAGAAACGAACTTTCCAGCCGGTAAGAATATCAATTACCAGATCAAAGGATTCTTCTTGGCTTAAAATTTGGAGGCGGTCCAGCAATTCACGGGCCCGGGAAAAGTCCCGGATAGAAAATAAATATCGCAGATGATACATACCAACCAGCAGCTGTCCGATTACTTCTCCGCCAGCTCTGTTAATCTCTAAAGCTTTTTCAATTAACTCCCGACCTTCTTCCAGCTTATTCTCCTCACAGTAGAGATCACCACGGATTGCACGGATAGTCCCGGCCCGGGGAGAGTAAGAAAACCCGGTGCCTTCTGCCTGCACCAGCAGGCTGTCACAAAGAGCTGCAGCCTCATCCAACCGGCCCATCCACCAAAGCTGCCAGGCTTTTTTTAAACCGGCCAGCTGGGTGAAAAATCCGTAACTATCAGGTTCTTCGTCAAATCTAGCTTTATGATAGGTCTGCAAAGCTCCGGTGAGATCTCCGGAAAATAGCTGGTCATCAGCATGATAAATCATGGCAATTTGGCGCCAGTAATTATCTTGAGAAAGTTTATCCAGAGCTTCCTCGGTATACTTACTTATTTCAGCTCTCCGCCCCTTAAAAACTGTCAGCACAAGAAAGCCGACAGCAACCATGCCTTCTAGAAAAACTCTATCAGCTTCCGCCAGTTCCGTGAAATTGCCAGTTTCTATTTCAGACTGGATTTGAGTCAACCTATTTTCGGAAGTCAGCAGATGCCCTTTAAAAAGCCCCAGGATAGCCTGAATTACCTGAAGTCCGGGCTGATGGCGAATAATCTTTTGAGGAAACCTTTCCAGCCAGGACATCATGCTGGCCCTTAGCCCCTGTCTCATAAACTGACCGCTATTTTTAAAAATGAGATCCGCGGCCCAGTCAAATTTTTCGCCATTTAAAGCCTCCTCCACGGCTTCTTTAAAGAGACCCTGCTCATGATACCATTCAGCAGCCAGCTTATGAATGTTTTTTTTCAAAACTGGATTTTTAGCTTTCAGTCTGCTATTTAGAGCTGCAGCAAATAGCTGATGATAGCGATACCAGCTGCCTTCACTATCAATCATCTTCAGAAAAAGCTGTTTTTTATGAATCATATCCAGCAGTTCTTCAGTTTTGTCGAAATTTGTTACTGCACCACAGAGAGCAGCATTGAAGCGGGATAGAGGAGCAGTCTGAAGCAAAAAATCCCTGATTTCTTCTTCTTGCTGGGCCAGGACCTCCTCCAGCAGGAAATCCATGATCTTTTTCTTAGATCCGGAAAAGCTGGTGCTGGCAAATTTATTCATGGAAAAGTCAGGCAGCAGTGAGATCAGCTGCAGGCCCGTCACCCAGCCTTCGGTTATCCGGGCAAGAGTTTCCGCTTCTTTCCGGGAAAGTTCAATTTTATTTCGGCCCATAAAATCCTGAACTTCATCTGCGTTAAATTTTAGCTCCTCCTGGCCGATAATTTTTGCCTTGCCCCGGGCAGTCCAGCGAATCAAAGGCCAGTCCGGTTCTTCACGACTGGCAGCTATTACATGCATATTAGCAGGAATATTCTCCAGAAAAAATTGCAGGAGGTCAAGCGAGGAGCGGGATTTGATCTGCACCAATTCATCAAGAAAAAGGTAAAGATAAATGTCCTTCCGGGAAATTTCCTTCAGAACTTCAGTAAGAATTCGTCTGGCGTTTTCCATTTCTTCTTCATCAGTAAAACTGCCTGTATTCTGGAGAAATTTTTTCGTTTTCAGCTTATCTCCCCCGGCAAATATTATCTTAATCGCCGCCAACAGATGCGTCGTCAGCCTGTCTATCAGATTGTCCTCAGCTGATAAAGTCAGCCAGCATTTTTCTCGCTTTAGGAAGTTAAAAAAGTCAACCAGCATGGTGGTTTTGCCGTAACCGGCCGGGGCCGTAACCAGGGTAAGTTTCCGGTAGAAACCACCTTCAATCTCCAAAGACCGCATAATCTCCTGGAATAAATTTTCCTTTCTGATTGGTTCAAAAATCACAGGAGGATTTTGTTTGGGATTTAGTTGTTCCTGTGATATTTGCTCTTCCATAGTATCCACTCCCATGCCTGATTCAACTGAATATCTTTTTGCCTGGCATTCAGGCAGCCGGTTCAACTCTTTTATAATGAAAAATCCACTTCATATTTGAACATTATACTATCTTCTTATACTCATTCAGCATTTTCCGGGCTGCTGGAGTTACAGAAATAGTTCGTTTCCAGAGGCCTCCTTCAATCAGATAACCCTGCCGGATCAGTTGGGCGAGAATTGCTGAAAGCTTGAGTGAAGAATACTTGCCCTGGCTGACCAGTTCCGGCAGCTGTTCGGGATTAGCGGCAGCTGCATCAAGTATTTTCAGGCTGTCCAGGTTCAACCCGTCCTGAAGCAGTTTCTCCTCCTCCGGGGTAAAGTCCGGTAGTTTTTTCTCGCCGGCAGGGCTGACTTTAAAACTGTAAAACTTAGAACCTCTTAAACCATCACGAATTATAAAACCTCCCCGGTCAAGCCTCTCAATGTGCTGATTGAGATTGCCGGCATCCAGGCCCAGAAGATCGGAAATCTCAGACATATTGTTATAGCTCATTTTTATCAGGGTAAGAATTCTGACCTCGATCTCTGCAGGTTCAATCTTCTCTCTATTGGTCTCATCTGGCTCCCTCTCCCAGCCTGAACTGCCATAATAGTGGGAAGGAGTCAAGTAGGTTATCACAACCGCCGGAATGATAGCAGTAAGGTAACCTGTCAACCCAACATGCATATAATTTGAAATTAGAAAAACTTCCAGCAGCTCGAGCAGGGTCAGAAAGAACATGGTTGCCATACTCACTAAAGCTGACCAGAAAGCTGCGGTTGCAGTGAATCTTCTCCAGATAATTCCCAAAAAGACCAGCAGTGAGGGAGGCCCCAGCCAGGCTGTGGCAAAAGCAAAGAGATAAACCGGGCCTCCAGGATAAAAATTCAATAACCAGACCAGCAAACCGAGAATAAGCAGGATAATCCGGGAGGGCAGCAGCATTTCCCGGGATGTGGCCTCTGGCCTGATGTGTTTTTGATAAATATCCCTGACAGCTACGGAACTTGCTCCGATATGTGCAGTGGTGGAGGTTGAAATTCCGGCTGCTAAAGGTGTTAAAAGCAGAAAGGCTGCCAGAAAAATGGGCAGTTCCTGAAGAAACACCCCGTAAGCAGCAGTGGGGGCAATCTGTCCCAGAGGAGCAAAGATTTCGGGATTGGCAGCCCCGGCAAAGAGACCCAAAGCACAAAGCGGGAGATAAAAAACCAGACAGAGAATAATACTGGCCCAGAAAAATGAGAGCCGGGCTGTTCTTTCACTGCGGCAGGAGGCTGCCCTCAGCCAGTAATAATTATTACCCCACACCAGAAAAATGGCAAAGATGAAGATGAAAGTCAGCAGGCTGGGATATTGAAGGCTGAGTAACGGCATGGATTCCCCGGTTAAACCTGAAAGCATAAAACCGGCATTTCCGGTCCAGTTTGCTTCCAGCCAGCTGATGTTGCCATAGCTGGAGAAGAAAGCAAAGACAAGCAGAGGGACAGCCACCAGGCTCAGTGAGATCTGGAGAAAATCTGTAAGTGTGATGGCCCAGAACCCGCCCAGATAGGAGAAAAGCATAAATAGAAAGAAGATGGCCGAAATGGTGGCAAACTGCGGCCAGCCGGTAAAACCGGTAACAACGCCAGCCATAGAGACAACATTATTGGCCATAATTCCGGTTAAACCCAGGATAGTGCTGATGGTAATTATCAGCCTGACCCGGCTGTCAAACCTCATTTCCAGCCACTCTGGCAGAGTCTGCGCACCGCATCTCCGGATAAAAGTAGTGAAAAATATTCCAAAGACCCCCAGGCCGCCGAAGGCGAAGATTACCCCCATAGAAACAAAGGAGGTCCAAAAGCCGTACTGCAGAGTAAAGGCCGGCCCCAGGGCAATGCTGGTGCCGGCAAATCCAATGGCTGCAACGCCAAAAATATTGAGCAGCAGGCTGATTTCCCGCCCGGCCAGGATAAAATCAGAGGAGTCTCTGATCCATCTCCTGGTAATGAACCCTGCGGCAATAAGCAGTGCACTGAAAATGAGAGCAAACAATAAAAACAGATTATCGGCAGCCATGGTAAAAAGTCCTTTCTCGAGGCAAAAAATGATACTGCCAATGACAGGCTTAAAACAGCCTGACAATTGATGAAATGATTGATAAGAGAAAATCAACCGATTAAAAAATAAAAATATTCTAATTTTAATTAACAACCTACAGTATTTATTAGATACAGCTTCACGCCCAGGCGTCTCGGACGCAGTTGATCAATTATACCTCTTTAACATATATTTCAACATTTATTAGCTAAATCCTTTTAATCCAGTAATTTATTTATGTACAATTCCAAATTTCACCCCACAAAACAAACACAAAACCAACAGCCCACCCAGCAGAAACCTAACATCTGTCAGGTTACAGTTTTCGGCAAAGCGGATATAATAAATTTAACATCAATTTTCACAGGGAACTCCAGGAAAAAAGAAAATCCTAAAACTTCAAAGGAGGGAATTACTCTATGGGACTGGTTAAACTGGATTCAATTAAGAAAATTTATCAGGATGGGGAAATTTCGGTAAAGGCACTTAGAGGAATAGATCTGGAAATTGAAGAAGGGGAGTTTACCACTGTTTACGGACCTTCCGGCTCAGGAAAAACAACCATGCTCAATCTGGTGGGGGCTCTGGATAAGCCCAGTGAAGGAACGGTGCATATCAACGGCTCGATAATCAATGAATTGGACAGGAAAGGACTGGCTTTGATGCGAAGAGACAACATCGGTTTTATCTTTCAAAGTTACAATCTGATACCGGTGCTCACAGCTTACGAAAATGTTGAATTTGCCTTAAAAATATCCAACGGCAATCATGAAAACCACAGCAGAGAAAGATCAATACAGGTTCTCGAACAGGTAGGCCTGGGAGATATGCTGGACAGACGCCCCAATGAACTTTCTGGCGGGCAGAAGCAGCGGGTGGCTATTGCCCGGGCTCTGGTCAAAGAACCCCGGCTGGTGCTGGCAGATGAGCCGACCGCTAACCTCGATTCCCGGACAAGCAAAGAAGTTCTGGAAATCATGCTTGATATGAATCAAAAACTCAAGACCACCTTTATTTTTTCCACCCATGATCCCATGGTAATGGAATATGCCGGACGCCTGCTTGAAATCAGGGACGGCAGAATTACCAGAGAAGAAAGGAGATAGAGCCATGTATCTACCCAAAATTGCAGCGAGAAATCTATTCCGTCGCAGTGGTCGAACTTTTATTATCGCCGGAGTACTTGCCTTTGCAATCTTCTTTGCAATAATTTTAGAAACATTCATGGCCGGTATGATGGAAATGTCCTTCGGCAACATCATAGACTTTGACTCGGCCCACATTCAGGTAGCCCGTCCGGAATTATTTGACGACAATGAGGATCCTCTGGAGCATATCTTTACTCCTTCCGAAGAGATGATGACAGAAATTCAAAATCTGCCTGGTTATGCTGCAGCCACCCCGGTACTGGATTTTTCTGCTAACATTCTAGCAGCTCGGGAAGAGTTTCCGGTCAGAGTAAGAGCAGCCAATCCGGATAGTTTCAATGAGGTCTTCAGATATAAGGATCATCTGATTGAAGGTGAATTTCTAAAGAAAGGCAGCTCAGGACTGATAATTGGAATAAACCTGGCAGAGATATTGGAACTGGAGGTCGGAGATTTTTATACTCTGCTCTTCCGAGAAAAGGGCGGCTCGTTGAATACAATACAGGGAGAGGTTGTTGGTATTGCAGCCACCCCGGAACCCGGTATGAACCTGGGAACGGTGATGATCGATCGAAGCTATGTCACGGCAGCCCTGGGAGCCGACAGCACGGTGGTCAACCAGCTCAAAGTGAGAATGATCGACAGACACACTGCTGTTGCTCAGTCTGACAATCTGGAGCAGACACTGACAGGTTCACTGGGAGAAAATGCCCAGGTCAACTCCTGGCGGGAGGTCTCTGATATGCTGGTAGCCCTGGAGGTCTGGGGTCAGGTTGAGACCTATTTTATTGTAGCTTTAATTCTCCTGGTAGGAGCTATCGGGATTATCAATGTTGTTTTGCTCTCCTCTCTGGAAAGAGTTGAAGAGATAGGCATGATGAAGGCTATGGGTCTGACCGAAGTTCAGATAGTCAGGATTTTTTCTCTGGAAGCCGGAGGTCTGGGAGTGATCGGAGGATTAATAGGTGCCGGTCTGGGTGCTGCAGGAACCTATTTAATGGTGAACTTTGGTCTCGATCTCCAGATGTTATATGGTGAAGCCACTCTGGAGATGGGGATTCCGATAATGGGTACCATGTACGGTGTCTGGAAGCCAGGGTCATTTATTCTCTTCTTCTGTCTTGCAGTGCTGGTTGCCCTTCTTTCCAGCATCATTCCCGCCTACTGGGCAGCCAGAAAGGACCCGATCGACGCCATCTATCACAGATAGTATAAAAATATAATATTGGAGCGCAGAGAACGCTCAAAAGGAGGCCAATAATGAAAGACCTATTTAAAATCGCCTGGAGAAACTTAAACCGTATCAGGTTTAGAAGCTTAATTGCCATTCTGGCCATAGCCACAGTAGTTGCCATAGTTGTATTCAGCCGGGGATTGATATTGGGTTTTAGCAATAACACCTATGATCTTTATATCAATAATAATCTGGGACATGCCAGAATAATTCATCAGGAATATCGCAATCGGGAAGTCCTGTTTTCCCTGGATTATCCCATCGACGGCTTTCAGGGGGAAGGTCTGGAAAATATGCTGATAGAGATCAGTCAGCTGGAAGAAGTAGAATATATGCTGCCCCGTTTGAAATTCGGCGCCCTTTATGGCGGCCAGACCGGCGACATGGTAAGGATGGCTGGATTTGGCATTGATCCCGCTGCCGAAAATCGTCATGGACTTTTGCCGGAGGAGATCAGCAGCGGCAGAATGCCGGAGCAGAAAAACGAGATCCTGGTCGGGGTCGGACTGCTGGATAAACTGGGGGCTGAAGTTGGAGGAAGTGTAACTTTCATGTTTACCGATGCCTATCAATCACTGCAGGGCAGAAGCTTCACCATAGTGGGAGTAAGAGAAAGCGGTTTATCAGAAATTGATGATAGTATTTTCTATATTCCCCTCACTACTGCCCAGAATATGCTGGGACTGGAGGACCAGGCTACTGAAATAATGGTTTTTACCTCAGACCGGAATCGCACTGAAGATCTGGAAAAAAGACTAACAGCTCTCTTTCAGGATAGAGGAGGAACAGAAAGCTATTCCACCCTGGCCTGGCAGAGGAGCGATCCCCTGCTGGAGCTCTTTATCGAAGTGGAAAGCATCTTCGACCTGGTCTATATCGCCATAATTTTGATGGGCACAATTGCTGTAATCAGTACGTTAAAGATGATAATCCGGGAAAGAGTTAACGAGATCGGCATGATGTCAGCTCTGGGTTTAAAGCCACTAGATATCCTGAAGATTTTCACTCTGGAAGGAGCCATGCTTGGAATCATCGGAAGTGCCTTAGGTGTACTGGGAGGGGGTCTGATAAATTACTATCTATCCAGTGCTGGCCTGCATGTTCAGTCTTATGCTGACACAATGTCTGAAATGGATGTTTTGATGGAGCCTGCCTTCTATCCGGTTTTCAATCTGGAAAACCTGGTATTCAGTTTTTTCCTGGGGACAATAGTGGTCACACTTACCTGCCTGCTTCCCGCCCGCTCAGCAGCCAGGTTAGATCCGGTAACGGCACTGCATCATGATTCGTAAAAGCGGTTTGACCGCGAATGGTTTGTGCCGGGTTCAATGAGAATGAACGGCAAAAAGTATAAACAAAATTATTCATTCAGTCAGAAATTATACATTCAGCCAGCAAAATTTATTGATAGTCAAAGAAAGAGGTGATCAAAAGTTGTTTTTTCAAATTGGACTTCTACAGCATGAGAAGAACCACTGGAAAGAAAAGCAGACAGCCAGAATGAGGGCAAGATCTGGATTTTACCGAAATGAAGACTGTAATTTAATCTTAGGCAATACCCTTTTAAACTATCTGGCTCAACCCTGGCAGTTGAAATGATCAGGCTCACTTAAGTAAACAATACCGATAATTGAAAAGCGAAAAACCGGCTTGCAGACATTTGATAAAAGATTATAATTAGGGAGGAAATTAAAATGAAAAAGCCTATCATATTTACTCTTGTTTTTTTATTAACTCTGACTGCAGCAAAAATATTACCTTCATCTGATATAGCAGTACAGGCACTTTCGGCAGAGGAAATAATGAATTTTCGGGATGACAACGAATATATTGAGGCTGGCTATATAGAATCCAGGATGATTATTGAGGACAGAAGAATAATGGAAAAGGAAATGCATTCCTACATCAAGGGAAATAAAGCACTGGTAGAGTTCACCAATCCCCGGGATCGAGGAACCAAATATCTTTTGCTGGATGATGAGCTCTGGATGTACTTTCCCTCAGCTGAAGATATGGTAAGAATTTCGGGGCATATGATGAACCAGAGCATGATGGGCAGCGATTTTTCCTATCAGGATATGATGGAATCCGACAGGCTTTCCGATCTTTATGAATTTACCCTGCTGGGAGAAGAGCAGCTGGGAGATAGATCAGCCTATCTGCTGGAAGGAAAGCTCAGAGAGGGACAGGAAGCGGCCTATTTTAAACGAAAAACATGGGCAGATAGCGAGCGTTTCATTGCTCTGCGGGAAGAATTATATGCCAGAAATGGCCAGCTTTTAAAGATAATGAGTGCAAACAAAGTTGAGAAGCAGTCGGATGGGCGCTGGTATCCCAGGGAAGTAATCATGGAGGATCAGCTAAGAGAGAACAGCAGAACAATTTTCCAAGTAAATGAGCTGGACTTTGCTGTTGATTTTCCCGCAGATATTTTTTCACTGGACAATCTGCAATGATATAGAAAAAGAGCTGGAAGGCTATTATTTTCATTCTATTTTTATCGGTTAAGGTTCTTGCATAATCTTGCTGCTGACAGCATGGTAAACCTAAGCAAAGAATAAGGGCTTCACCCCATCAATCTTGAAATTATTAGCAGGCCAAAACAAAAAAATCAGGAAAGGGGTGAGGCCCACTATTAGTTTTTTAACAGGTGTCTTTGTTTTTTCTGGAAGAAATTTTAGAACTGGAAGCCAAAAATCAATATTTCTGCTCTTTTAAAGCTGTAAATGTAGGACTTGCCGGGAAGCTGCTGATCAATAAATGTTCTTTCTGACCGAGATAGAGCTCGATTACGATATTCCCGAAGGCCTTCTGACTCTGGATGAACTGCAGTAAAGCTTTATTAAAGCTGGCTGGAGAGGAGGGGTAAACAATGCGATTTAGAATAAAGGTTCTGTTCCTGGCAATAATGGCACTTTCAATCTTAAGTCTTTCAACCTTAAATATCG
>PWFW01000207.1 GCA_003554225.1 Halanaerobiaceae bacterium
CCCTGCCAAACCGAGCCACATCACGAATTCGCCAAATGATCGCGTATGCCAACCACGGTATCGATCGCTACCAGAAGTATAGGACGGTGGCAGTAATTGTGCGGTCGAACAATCTCGAGAAATCCCGTTCTGATGGGCTTTAGGGCTTTCTTGACGCCCTATGGGGTGCGTGTTAGACTACATTTGACTTTGCCAAGGACGAGGAATAGCCGCGCCCAGGATAACCTGCCGGGTGGTCCGGTCGGGTTTGACGCAAGATAGCCATCGCAGGGAGCTGACAGAGGGTTACGTGAGGAGGGCATCATGGCGGAGATCTTGGAGATTCGGTGGCACGGTCGAGGGGGGCAGGGTGCTAAGACAGCAGCAACCTTCCTGGCCGAGGCTGCTTCTTCAGCCGGTCGATTCATCCAGGCCTTTCCCGAGTACGGACCGGAAAGAATGGGTGCGCCGGTGGCTTCATTCAACCGTATATCGACAGAGCCGATTCGGATCAGATCTGGTGTCACCGATCCGGAGGTCGTAGTGGTCTTGGATCCAACGCTCATGCGCACCGGTAACGTGACGAGCGGGCTGAAGCCGGACGGGATCATTATCATTAACAGCGAGCGGGATCCTGCTGATATTCGTGAACAGCTCGGGATCGAGGGGTTCCAAATATTCACGGTGGACGCCAATACCATTTCCACCGAGGCCCTGGGACGACGCATCCCTAACACGCCGATGCTAGGCGCAGTCATTCGCGCCACGGGCATGCTCGATTATGATGCTTTTATGGAAAACATGGAGTTGGAGCTCAAGAAGAAGTTTGGCGGACGCCCGGAGATCGTCAACGGGAACCTTGAGGCTATTCGCCGTGCGTACGAGGAGGTGCAGGCGGAATGACCAATTCCAAAAGCAACGCTTGTTCAAGGTGGGAGACGCCGAAACCCGACGCGACCTGGCGTGACGTCCCCAGGGCTGGAATCATCCCCAGGGGAGGCAATGCTGCAGAATACGAAACGGGAGATTGGCGGAGCAATCGTCCGATTCACGATGCCGAGCTGTGCATCCAGTGCCGCTTGTGTTGGGTATATTGCCCGGACTCTGCCGTGATGACGAACGAGGACGGCGAGATTACCGGGATCGATTACGTGCATTGTAAGGGCTGCGGGATCTGTGCAGTCGAGTGCCCCAAGGACGGGGCCATGGTCATGGTGCCCGAGGAGATTTGAGGCCGTGGGAGGAGATGAAGCCATGAGCCTGGCGCAACAATCTGGCGAGAACCGCATGGCGCTCACCGGGAATGAAGCGGTGGCCTATGCGATGAAACAGGTAAACCCCGATGTCGTCGCAGCCTATCCGATTACGCCACAGACGGAGATCGTGCAGATCTTTTCGAGCTACGTGGCGGACGGGGAAGTCGACACCGTATTCGAGCGCGTAGAGAGTGAACATAGTGCCATGAGTGCCGTCGTCGGTGCGGCAGCTGCGGGTGCCCGTTCCATGACTGCGACATCTGCGAACGGTTTGGCGCTGATGTGGGAAATCTTGTACATTGCTGCCTCGAACCGCTTGCCCATCGTTATGCCGGTGGTCAACCGTGCCTTGAGTGGACCAATCAACATCCATTGCGATCACTCCGACTCCATGGGGGCCCGGGACTCGGGATGGATTCAATTGTACTCGGAGAATGCCCAGGAAGCCTACGACAACACGATCCAGGCAATCCGGATCGCGGAGCATGCCGATGTCGAGTTGCCCGTGATGGTTTGCCAGGATGGGTTTATCATTAGCCACGCCCTGGATAACCTCTATGGCCTGGATGACGAGACCATACGCGCCTTCATTGGTACTCGTATCCCCCGTTATTCGTTGCTGGATGTGGAGAATCCGGCGACCTTTGGCCCGCTTGATCTGCAGGATTGGTACTTCGAGCACAAGCGCCAGCAGGCAGAGGGCATGAAGAACGCCCTTGACGTGATTCCTGCGGTCGCAAAGGAGTTCGCGGAGCTGACTGGACGGGAGTACGGGTTTTTCGAGGAGTACAGGGCGGATGACGCCGATGTCGTCATGGTTGTCTTGGGAAGCACGGCGGGTACTGCCAAGGACGTGGTCGATGCTATGCGGGCTGATGGCCACAAGGTTGGTATCCTCAAGCTGCGCGTATTCCGGCCCTTGCCAGCAGCCCAACTCGTCAGAGCACTGCAGGGCAAGAAAGTTGCTGCCATCATGGATCGCGCGGAGAGCTTTGCTGCCTCGGGCGGACCGGTGTACAAAGAGATCCGCAGCGCAATCTTCGACTGCGAGCAGGCACCCATGACGAGTAACTACATCTATGGACTCGGCGGCAGAGATATTCGCCCCGAGCATATACGGGAAGTATTCAACCAGAACCTGTCGGCTGCTGAGACCGGTCATATAGATACGCCGGTCCGTTATCTTGGCGTTAGAGAGTAGGGGTAAGACATGGCCGTAAACATTCGCGAATTGTCCAAAAAGCACATCCCCTTCACCGGCGGACACCGCCTATGTGCGGGCTGTGGTGCCTCCATTGCAGTACGCCAGATGCTGGCGGCGGCGGATGATC
>PWFW01000037.1 GCA_003554225.1 Halanaerobiaceae bacterium
CCTGAAACAGATGGCACAGAATGTTATACCAACGAGATGACCCCCTTAGTCGACAAGGATGGCGTGACACACCTCTTGTGGTATGAGGAGCAGGGCGGCGGCGTCTTCGAGATAAAACATACTTACTGGGATGAGGACGCCTCGGACTGGGCGGATATAATAACCGTCGAAACTGTAGAGCACGGGAATTTCCTAGATGGCATGGACGTTATAATGGACAGTTACGGGCGCTTCCATCTTCTGGCTTGTTACGGTGAGGGTGGAATACGAGGTGGAGACCTCCAGTATTATATTAACGAACACGTAAAGGGCGACAATTGGAGGCACGTCGATAAGTTGGCCTCAAGTGACATAGGGGACCACAGGTTATTCTTACCGGAGGCTGTCAGAAATGCGAGGGATGACCTTCTCTGGATGGTTACGGAGTATGATTCCGACCCAAGTCAGGACCAGGAATATTTCGCCGTAATGGGCGAGTTAGTTATCTCGGAGTGGAAAGAAACGCCCAGAGAAACGCAAGATGAAATTGGACAGTTCGATTTTCTTTTAGACGGGGGACTGGACCCCGGCACGAAATACGAAATCAAAGCTGTGTCGGAGGAAGACGGGATGGAAGAGGTAGGGAGTGTTAAAACTTTTACGACTCTTGCGCCGCCCGAGCCGGAAAGTCCGCCCGAGCCGGATCTTGCATGGACGTTTGACAGGCACCTGGACCCCCTTTACGGGGAGGTGGAGGGTGAGGGAATTAACGTCGAATGGGAAGCTGATACGCCTTTTGAATACGAAGGAAACAAGTCGTTGAAACTGGACGGATCAAACTCATATGTGGATATCGAAGGGGACCTTATCTCTGACGAAACGCTCACTGTTTCCGTTTGGGTGAAAGCGCCCACTTCCTCTGTGGCCCGTTACGTTGTCTCTGATTGGTGGCTTGGCGGCCCAAACGAACGTTCATGGGCTGTTCAAACCCATGGGAACCGTTTCAACGTTCTGTTATCGCGCGACGGCACATTTGATACAGGTTCTGTAAAGCACTATCAATCCAGCGGCATTGAGATCTGGAATAATGAGTGGCGGCACCTGGCGTTTACTTATGAGGGCGATGAAGACGGCGGTGCTTTGCGCATGTTTCTTGACGGCGAGGAATTGAAAAATTGGCGATTGCGCATCGAATCAGACGCTTCCGTCCCGTCGCTGCATGCCGGGACCGGCGGATTACGTATTGGGGCTACTCGGACCGGCGAGAGCGGCGATCCGACTCGATGGTTCGATGGTTTGATTGATGAAGTGGCGATATGGAATTCGGCTCTGACTCCCGCAGAGATATCCTGGTTGGCACAAAACAGCATAAGGGAGCGCCATTGATGTCTATTACAGATTTTCACACGCATACTTCCACGCCCTTCGACATACATTCATAACCGACCTGGCCATAAATGGCATACATCCAAAACGGCGCAAACTATAGGCATCAGGTCATTGCCAAAAAGCCTGAAATCAATTAACTGCATATTTGACTGCGAAAATGTACGCAATATGGGAACCGGGCGAAAAATATGGAACAGATTTGGGAAAAGGCTCAACAACGAAAACAGGCTCAGGAGCTTCTGAGGGGCCGCTATGGGGCTGATATTCGGGAGGGGAGAATGGTACGCCCGGGAGGGTTCGAACCCCCAACCTGCGGTTCCGTAGACCGCCGCTCTGTCCAGTTGAGCTACGGGCGCAACGTTTCGTTTCAGACTTTTAATATTGTAGTGAAAAACGTCGGGTAAGTCAAGATACGGAGGGACGCGTCTCCGGGGAAGATTAGAACACAGGACTATCGACGGCCTGATTGTATTTCATCCTGCTTAAAAGCGCTTCTTTCATTTCAAGCAATTTTTTGCTCAGTGATACGTGGTATCGATGAGGATTTATAAGCCTCTTGACTCCGCTGTCGAGAGCATCAATATCGCTTCTGCGGCGCAGACCGATCTGCTGGAAGTCCGGGAAATCATAGACAACGCGTCCTTTTTCCAACATGTTGATTAAAAGGGGCTCAATGCCGCCGATTTCGTTCTTTCCAAGTTTACGTGACACGCCCGGCCTTACCGGGTGATATAGCGACAGAGTTTCTTCCGCGCACGGTGATTCTCCTTTGCAGCACACAAGGTCGGCGGTCGCCTTGCACCTGCCGTTATAAACCCTCCACAGATCTTTGATGCCGGGATTTGGGATTTTCTGAGGTGAGTCCGAGGATTTAAGAACAGGTTTCCAATCATCTCCCTCGCGAACTGCTGCCAGTTTGTAAACAGCATTGAGTGCGGGGCATCCGCGGGAAGTTATCAGATGGGTGCCTACTCCGTAAGCAAGTCGATTCAGCACACGCTGTGGGTCGACTCCATTTTGGGACGACTCACGCCTGATTTGTTCCGCTATCTGCCAGATAAGCAGTTCGTCCAATTCGTTACTCAATACTATTAAGGCGTTTTCAAAACCGGCGGCGTTGAGCATCTTATGTGCCTCCATGCTCAAATACGCCAGGTCACCCGAGTCGAGCCGGATGCCGCGCGGGCGGTAC
>PWFW01000159.1 GCA_003554225.1 Halanaerobiaceae bacterium
GGCCCTCTGGGTCAAACAGTAGAGGAAAATTAAGCTGTATATTTTTAAAGTAAAGATAGTTTAAACACGATTTGAGGTAAAATAAAAACTGCTGGATCAGGGGGATAATAATGACAGCTAAACTAAATGGACTTCCCGAGGGTATGCGTTTTTATCTGCCGGAGGAAGCGAGGATTATGAATCGACTGCGGGAAAGGGGAGCAGGTGTTCTAGAAAAATGGGGATATCAACCCCTCTATGTTCCAGCTCTGCTGCCCTATGATATGATAGTCAGAGGAATGTCCCAGGAAAGAGCCCGCAATTATTATAAACTGATAGATTATCAGGGAGATATTCTGGTTTTACGGCCGGAAATGACGGCGGCAATAGCCGGTCTGCTGGCCCGGGAAAGGGATAATTTAACTCTGCCAGCCCGCCTCTATTATTATGCTCCTGTATACCGTCACGAATCGACCCAGAGCGGTAAGGAAAGAGAAATTTACCAGCTGGGGGCAGAATTTTTTGGAGACTCACAGCTGGCCGATTTTGAAATGCTGGCAGTGGCCCGGGAGATAATTGCCTGCTGTGGCCTGGATGATTACCGGCTGGAGATCGGTCATGTCGGATTTTTACAGAGCTATCTGGAAGAGCTGGGCCTGGATTTTGAGACCCGACAGCAGATTAAGAAAGAGCTGGCCGAGAGAAACCTGGTGGGATTTCGGAGAATTTGTGACCGACTGCCGGCAGAGAAGGCCACCCGGCTGCTCAAATTATTAAAACTTCGGGGAGGTCCTGAGGTACTGGAGGAGGGGGCGCAGCTGGTTTCAAGCAATATGGAGGAGGATCTGCTTCAGCTGAATAATATTTACCGGGCTCTGAAAAATGGCCGGGGAAATGACCAGATATTTTTCGATCTAACTCTGGTGAGAAATCTTGATTACTACACCGGCATTGTCTTTGAGATCATGACGCCGGATTTAGGATATAATATCTGCGGCGGGGGCCGATACGACAGGCTTCTGGGCAGTTATGGCACAGCAAGTATTCCTGCAGTGGGCTTTGCTATAGGAGTAGAGAGACTGCGGCTGGCCTGGTTGAACAGCCAGAAGGATATAGAACAGGACAAAAAGAAGACAGTTTTATTGACTCTGGAAAATGAGGATGACAGACCCCTTTCTTTAAAACTGATTAATAGGCTGCATCAAGCCGGTCTGACAACGCTGCTTCAGGAAACTGAGCCCGAAAGTCGAGATAATATGTTAGAGGAGAGGCAGCATAACTGGAGCTGGTGGATAAAGCTCGCTGATGAAGGAAATACCGGAGAATATCGGATCTGTGATCAGCAGGGCAGGCAGGTAGCAGTCACAGGTGACCCGGGAGAGGTGATTGAAATTGTCAGCAGATAGCTTAAAGGTAGCACTGCCCAAAGGCAGATTATTTCAGGAAGTTGTTGAGAGATGTCAGGATACTGATCTTCTGGCCGGAGAGGAGAACTTAAGCCGCCTCTCACGAAAACTGGTACAGGTTTTCCCCCAGACCGGTCATCTTTTTCTGCTGGCCAAGCCGGTTGATGTTCCGGCCTATGTGGAGCATGGGGCTGCTGATATTGGTTTTACCGGCAAGGATATTATAGCAGAGAAGGAACGGGAGCTTTATGAAGTGCTTGATCTGGGGCTGGGGGCCTGCCAGCTGGTGGTGGCTGTTCCTGATGATTTTCCTGTCAGTGAACCAGCAGAGATGCCTGATAATATAAGGGTGGCAACCTCCTATCCCGGGCTGACAGCAAGATATTTTCAGAAACTGGGAATTAAAGCTGAGATCATTGAACTGGGAGGCTCGGTAGAACTGGCCCCCCAGGTTGATTTATCGGATATAATTGTTGATATAACCTCAACCGGAACAACCCTGAAGGAGAATGGCTTGAAGCCGGTGGCCGAGGTTTTGAGTTCATCGGTGAGGCTGGTTGTTAACCGGATTTCCTATAAAACCAAGAGTGAGAGTATCACCAGAATTGTTAATCAGCTGGCTGACAGGGAAAAGAGCAAGAAAGGGTGTTCAGCATGCGCAGAATAACTTTACCTGAAGATGAGAGGCTGCTGCAAAAGTTTCTGGAGCAGCGAAAGAACTTCTTTTCTGGCGATCTTCTTACTCAAACCAGTGAAATTATTGAAAGGGTGGCCCGGGAGGGTGACCAGGCACTGCTGGATTTAACAGAGAAATATGATGGTGTCAGGTTAAAGGAGCTTAAGATCAGCCAGGAAAATTTAGAAGCTGCTGATATAGATAAGCAACTGCTGGAGGCTCTAAAAACAAGCAAAGAGAATCTGGAGGATTTTTATCGCCAGCAGAGCAGGAAACAGAGCTGGTTTATCTCCCGGGGCAGGAGCCTGGTGGGAGAGCAGGGGCGTCCTCTGGAGAGAGTGGGACTTTATATTCCCGGAGGCCGGGCAGCCTATCCCAGTTCGGTGCTGATGACCGCCATTCCTGCCCGGGCAGCCGGAGTTGAAGAGATAGTGGCGGTGACTCCTCCTTCGCCAGAGGGTATAAACCCTGTGACCGTCAAAGCACTGGAGCTTTGCGGGGTGAGCGAGGTCTATGCTCTGGGTGGAGCCCAGGCCGTAGCGGCACTTGCCCTGGGAACTGAAAGCATAAGATCTGTAGATAAAATTGTGGGCCCAGGTAATAAGTATGTCACCATGGCCAAGAAGATTCTTTATGGTCAGGTTGATATTGACATGCTGGCCGGTCCCAGCGAGATTTTAATTATTGCCGGAGAGGAAGCCCGGCCTGATTTTATCGCTGCCGATCTTCTGGCCCAGGCCGAGCACGATCCTGAGGCCCGGGCTGTGCTGGTAACCTTTGCTGATGATCTGCTGAAGAAGGTTGAGCTCGAGCTGGAAAAGCAGCTGGAGAAGCTGACCACCGCTCCAACAGCCCGAAAAGCACTGGATTCACACGGGCTGCTGGTCAGGGTAGCCGATCTGAAGGAAGCTATGGATCTGGCCAACCGCTATGCTCCCGAGCACCTGGAGCTTTTAGTTAAAGAACCTCTGGCAGCAGCCGGAGAGATTAAACATGCCGGCTCAATCTTTTTAGGCAGCTGTTCACCGGAAGTGCTGGGTGATTATCTGGCCGGACCCAATCATGTACTGCCTACCGCCGGAACGGCCCGTTTTTCCTCAGGACTGGGGGTAGAAGATTTTCTGAAATCTTCGGGACTGATCTATTATGATTATCAGGAGCTAAAGGCCGAATCCCGGAATGTTGCCCTTATTGCTGAAGCAGAGGGGCTAACGGCCCATGCCCGGGCGGCTTTAATCCGCCTGGACGGCAGCTTTCGTAACAGGGGGAAGTTTATCTATGATTAAACTGGATGCCAATGAAAACCCCTACCGTCCTCCGGAAGCACTCTGCTGCCGGCTGGGAGAGTTTTCCCGCCAGCTGGATTATAACCGATATCCCGATAAGACCTATAGTGATTTAAGGCTGGCTCTGTCGGAATACTGTGACTGGCCGGCTGAACTGATACTGGCCGGCAATGGCTCGGATGAATTAATACTCCTGTTACTGCTGGCCTATGGCGGCCCGGCAAGCAGGATGATAACCGTTCAACCGACCTTCACCATGTACTCTCATTATGCCCGGGCAACAGGGACTCCAGCGGTGGAGATGCTGTACCGCCGGGGAGAAAATGGTGGGCTAGACTATCCGGAGCAGGAGATTATGGCTGCAGCAAGAGAGAATTGTTCCGGCATAATTTTTCTCTGCTCTCCCAATAATCCCACCGGAGAACTGAGATCCCGTGACTGGCTGGTGAAACTTCTGGAGCGGACAGAGCTTCCGGTGGTCGTTGACGAAGCCTATTATGAATTTAGCGGCGAGACAGTTATGGATCTGCTGGGAAAATATGATAACCTGATTATTTTAAGAACACTCTCCAAGGCTTTCGGTCTGGCCGGTCTTAGAGTAGGCTACCTGCTTTCTCCACCGGCTGTTTACCAGAAACTAGAAGAACTCCGTTCCCCCTATAATATCAGCCGTTACAGTGCCGGTGCTGCCAGTATTCTGCTGGAAGCCCGGGAATATTATCAAAGCTGCTGGGAAAAGATTAAGTGCGGCAGAGAATTTCTTTACCGGGAGTTAAGCAGACTGCAGGGACTAACTGTCTATCCCTCCCGGGGCAATTATCTACTTTTTCAAACTGAAGATAAGCCTGAAATCGAGGTTTATCAAAGTCTGCTGGAGCGGGAGGTTAAAATCAGATGCTGGGATGATTTAGCTTTCTTCGGCCAGGCTCTCAGGGTCAGTGCCGGCCGCAGGGAAGAGAATGAACTTTTTCTGTCAGAGCTGACAGAGGTGTTAAAGGAGGGTTAAGATAATGGTTGAGCTTAGCAGAAAGACAGGAGAAACAGAGATAAGCCTAAAGCTTGAACTTTACGGACAGGGCGAGTATCAAATCTCAACAGGAATTGGATTTTTTGATCATATGCTGGAACTTTTCTGCCGGCATGGTTTTTTTGATCTCGAGCTTAAGGCAAAGGGAGATCTGGATGTTGATAAACATCACACAGTAGAGGATACGGGTATTCTGCTGGGAGAAGCCCTGAACCGCGCCCTGGGAGATAGAGCTGGAATTACCCGCTATGCTGATATAACACTGCCGATGGATGAGGTGCTGGTAGAGGCAGCTGTTGATCTGGGGGGGCGTTCCTATTATCACGGGAAAATAGAGTGCCAGCGTCAGGAGATAAATGGTTTTCCGGTTGAGCTGGTTGAAGAATTCTTCCGGGCTCTGACTGCAAATGCCGGTTTGAATCTCCACTTTGTAGTGCTGAAGAAAGGCAATGCTCATCATCTGCTGGAAGCTCTCTTTAAAGCCTTTGCCCGGGCTCTGGATGCTGCCCTTAAACCCGAGGAGAGACTTAAAGGCAGCCCCCTCTCGACCAAAGGTCAGCTCGGGGAAAGTGGCCGGCATTGATCGGGGTTATAGATTACGGAGCAGGCAATCTTGGCAATGTGGTGAGAGCTTTAAATTATTTAAACTGCCGGACCAGGATAATTACCGGCCCGGAGGATTTGACCGGAATAACAGCTCTGGTTCTCCCCGGGGTAGGTGCATTTGCCAGCGGGGTGGAAGGCCTTAAGAGTAGAGAGCTTTTTCATCCGCTCAAAGATTTTATTTCTTCAGGGAGGCCCTTTCTCGGTATCTGTCTGGGAATGCAGCTTTTATTTCAAGAGAGCAGTGAAAATCCCGGGCTGGAGGGGCTGGCCATCTTTCCGGGCAGCTGCGAGAGGTTTTGCCCGGCTGAGGCCGGTAAGGTGCCTCATATGGGCTGGAATAATCTTAGAGTGAAAAAAAATAATAATCTGCTGCTGCAGGAGGATCTTTATCTTTATTTTGTCCACAGCTACTATCTGCCTGTTAATCCCGAGATTTTACTGGCCAGCACGACCTACGGAGGGCAGAGATTTATGTCAGCTGTAAACCGGGAGATGGTCTGGGGACTTCAGCCTCATCCTGAAAAGAGCGGCAGGAGAGGACTTAAAATACTGAGAAACTTTGTTGAGGTGGTTAATGGTGATAGTAATTCCCGCAATAGATCTTAAAGATGGCCGGGTGGTCCGTCTGACTCAGGGAGATTTTGATCGGCAGGAGATTATGAATGAAGAACCTCTGCAGACTGCCCGGTACTTTAAAGATCAGGGAGCCAGTGAACTCCATCTGGTGGATTTAGATGGAGCCCGCTCAGGTCGACCGGGCAATCTTGAGATTATCCAGGAAATCTTGAAAATTGAAAATCTTAAAGTGCAGATTGGCGGAGGTATCAGGAGCAGCACTGCTGCAGAAAGATATCTTGGTTCAGGAGCTGCAGCAGTGGTTCTGGGAACGGCTGCAGTTACCAGACCCGAACTTATCAGAGAGCTGATTGAGAGCTATGGTCCTGGCAGGGTGGTGGTTTCTCTTGATACCCGTAGGGGTGAGCTGGCCATAGCCGGCTGGGAAGAGGAGTCCGGCCGCTCTCTGGAGAAAGCACTGAGAGAGTTAAAGGGATTTGGTGTCCGGCGATTTGTCTATACTGATATAACCAGAGATGGGATGCTGAGCGGTCCGGACCTTGAAACCCTGGAAGCTCTTTTAAAAGAGAATATAGAGGTAACGGCTTCTGGAGGCATATCATCGGAGAAGGACCTTCAATACCTTCAGGAGATCGGGATTGAAAGGGCGATTGTAGGCAAAGCTCTCTATCGCCGGGAAATAAACCCTGAGACTCTCTGGCAGGTGAAGCAGGATGCTGACTAAGAGGCTAATTCCCTGTCTTGATGTTAAGGATGGCAGGGTGGTTAAAGGCCAGCAATTTATTAACTTGAAAGATCATGGCGATCCGGTGGAGATGGCCCGGGCTTACAATCAGGCCGGTGCTGATGAGCTGGTTTTTCTCGATATAACCGCCACCCGGGAAAAACGGGAAATTATGAGGGAGATGGTTTTACAGGTGGCAGCATGTCTTTTTATCCCCTTTACCGTGGGGGGAGGAATAACCAGCATTGAGGATTTTCGCAGCCTGATAGCAGCCGGGGCTGACAAGATTTCGATTAATTCGGCAGCTGTTTGTACTCCCGGACTTATTTCCCGGGCAGCAGCAAAATTTGGCAGCCAGGCGGTGGTTGTGGCAATCGATGGCCGGCGTCGGGGTTCTGGAAGCTGGGAGGTTCTGATTTCCGGCGGTACTGAGGAGACCGGATTGGAGCTGGTGGACTGGGCCAGGGAAGCCCAGGATAGAGGAGCCGGGGAGCTGCTGCTGACCAGTATGGACCGGGACGGCAGCCGGGATGGTTACGATCTTGAGATGCTTAAAGCTGTCAATCAGGCTGTCAGCATACCTGTAATTGCCTCTGGCGGGGCAGGCAGTCCCGAGCATCTTTATCAGGCTTTTACTGAAGGAGAGGCCGATGCTGCCCTGGCGGCTTCTATCTGGCATCAGGACAGCTACAGTATCAAGGAGGGTAAGGAATATCTGGCTGAAAGGGGTATCCCTGTCAGGCCGGTCGATGAAGAACTGCTGGAGGAAGATAATGATGGAAGGAAATGAGGACAGAGTGAAAGTTGATAAGAGCAGAACTGAAGCTGGCGATATATTATTGAATCGAGATGAACTGCTGGAAAAGGTCAGCTTCGATGACAGAGGTCTGATTCCAGCAGTTCTGCAGGATGCTTCCAGTGGTCAGGTGATGATGCTGGCCTATATGAACCGAGAGTCGCTGGAGAGAACTCTTGCTGAGGGCCGGGCCTGTTTTTATTCCCGTTCCCGCCAGGAAATCTGGCTTAAGGGTGAGACATCCGGGAATTATCAGCAGTTGGAGGAGATCTGGCTGGACTGTGACGGCGATACCCTGCTGCTCCAGGTCAGACCTGAGGGACCAACCTGTCATACCGGAAAGGAGAGCTGTTTTTACCGCCGCCTGGATGCCGGAAGAGCCAGCGTGGGATCTGAACTGAGGGGTCCCGTACTCCATCAGGTAATTCCCGAGCTGGAGAAAATAATCCAGGAAAGAAAGTCCAGGATGCCGGAAAACTCCTACACCGCAGATCTCTTTCAGGCCGGCCCGGAGAAGATTGCTCGCAAGCTGGGAGAAGAGGCCCTGGAGGTGATGCTGGCAGCTCTGAAGGAGTCGCAGGAAAGACTGGAATCGGAATCTGCCGATCTGCTCTATCACCTGCTGGTTTTGCTGGTAGAAAAGGAGACCAGCTTCTCTCAGGTTCAACAGGAACTGAGAAAAAGATTTGCTAACTAGTAGCAGCATGTTATAATAAAAGAGGTCAGTCATGAATCGTCCGCAGGACTGCGGACGGTTTTCTTTTGCCTGTGATACAGGAAGGAAATAAAGAAAAGGTCGAGAAATATTTTAGGTAAGGGAGCAATTTATAATGTAAACTCCCATAACCCTGTAATCGACAAAGGGCAGGAAAATATTTCGCTGTTTTTTTTGATATAATCCAGGAAACTGGAGGGGAGTATATCTTGGAAAAATTTTCTTTTGATTCAGGGATATATCTGCTGGAGCTTTTTCTCTACAAACCCTATCGGATTGAAATAGGGGCGCTTGGCAAGATCATCTTTCCTCCCGGTTATTATTATTACGCCGGGACAGCCCAGAAAAATCTCAATGCCAGGCTTGAACGCTACCAGCAGGGACCAGAAAACAAACACTGGCACATTGATTATTTTCTGGAAGAAGCTCTTATCAAGCGGATTTTTGCCAGTGAGCTTGACCGGGAGGCAGAGTGTCAGCTGGCCCGGAATTTAAGGGAACTGCCCGAGACAGAAATAATTGCCAGGGAGCTGGGTTCCAGCGACTGCAGCTGTGAGAGCCATCTGATTTATTCTCCTGAGCCCCTGAGCGAGGAAGAGATAGAGGATGTGATGCCGGAGTGAGTGAAGAAATGGATATTTTACAGGATCTAAACGCTGATCAGCGCCGGGCTGTCAGCCTGGTCCGGGGTCCGGCTCTGGTGCTGGCCGGAGCCGGCAGCGGCAAGACCCGGGTCTTAACCCGGAGAATCGCCTATCTGATTGCCGAAGGTCATGCCCGTGATACCGGGATTTTAGCGGTGACCTTTACCAATAAGGCTGCCGATGAGATGCAGGAGAGGGTAAAAAAGCTCCTGGGCTCCTCTTTCCGGGGCTGGCTCGGCACCTTCCATTCCTTTGGAGCCCGGCTTCTCCGGCGGGAGGCTGAAAAAGTTGACCGCAGAAGCAGCTTTACCATTTATGACAGCGAGGATCAGAAAAAGCTGATCAAAGAGATTCTGGCAGAGCTGAATCTCGATACCGATAAATATCAGCCGGCGGCGGTGGCCGCTCAGATCAGCCGGGCCAAAAGCCGGCTGGTTGAGCCCGGGGAGTTTGAGATCGGCAACAGCATTTATCGCAAAAGGGGGGCAGAAATCTATTCTCTTTATGAAAAGAAACTTATTCAGAGCAATGCTCTGGATTTTGACGATCTGATTAAGAAGGCCTGTCAGCTCCTGAAAGAGTATCCCCTGGTTAAGGAGCACTACCACAGCCGTTACCGCTTTCTCCTGGTTGATGAATATCAGGATGTCAATAATGCCCAGTATGAGCTCAGCAGGCTTTTAACCGGACCTGAGAAAAATCTTTTCGTGGTGGGAGACCCCGATCAGTCAATTTACGGCTTTCGGGGCGCCAACATCGAGAATATCCTGAATTTTACCTCGGATTATCCCGGGGCAGAGGTTATCCGGCTGGAGAAAAATTACCGCTCCCGGGCCCTGATTCTTAAAGCCGCCCAGAGCGTGATTGAAAATAACAGTTCCCGGCTGGAGAAGAATCTTAAGCCGGCCCGGACCGGCCAGGGTGAGATGGAGCTTTTTGAAGCCGACAGCGACCGGCAGGAGGCCCTTTACCTAACCCGGAAAATCCGGGAGCTGGTTGACCGGGGAGCATACAATTACAGCGATATAGCCATTCTCTACCGGACCAACGCCCAGTCCCGGGTAATTGAAGATCTGCTGCTGAGAGAAAATTACCCCTATCAGGTAATCGGAGGCCTGAAATTCTATGAAAGACGGGAAATCAGGGATCTGATGGCCTATCTCAAGCTGATCAACAACCCTGCCGATACCGCCAGTTTCTTAAGGGTGGTCAATGTGCCCCGCCGGGGGATCGGCAAGAAGACCCTTTCTGCCCTGCAGAAGGAGGCAGCAGCCCGTGAGATCAGCCTGACAGAAGCCTGCCGCCAGGCCGGTGAGATTCAGCAGCTCTCCAGCGCCTATCAGAGCCGGGCCCGGGATTTTGCCGCCCTGCTCGACCGTCTCCGGGAAAAGGCCGATAAAATGACTCTGGATCAACTGCTGGAAAGTATTATGGAAGAGACAGACTATCAGGAACACCTGAAAAAGATTGACAGCAATCATGAGGAGAGGCTTGCCAACATCGGCCAGCTTAAGAGCGTGATGCTGGAATATCTTCAGGAAAAGGAAGAACCCGGCCTGGAGGGTTTTCTGGAAGAAGTCGCCCTGATCACCGCAGTTGACACCTGGGAGGATGAGAAAAATTATCTTAATTTGATGACCCTCCATGCCGCCAAAGGCCTGGAATTTCCGGTGGTATTTTTAACCGGACTGGATGAGGGCCTCTTTCCCCACGAAAACTGCCTCATTGATCCCGGCGATATTGAGGAGGAAAGAAGGTTATGCTACGTTGGCATGACCAGAGCCCAGGACAAATTGTTCCTGGTCCGGGCCCGAAACCGCAGCATGTTCGGCCGGAGCAGAACCTATCAGCCCTCCAGATTCCTGGAGGAGATCCCGGCAGAACTCCTGACAGACCGGGAAGCAGAGGACCCGGCCGCAGCCCCCTCTTTCCGGCAGAGCGAGATCGCCAGAACAGCAGAAGACCGGCAAAGCCGGCAGCCCAACCAGCAGCACCACCGGCAACAGCACCGGGATCCACACCAGCAGCAAACCCCAGACCGGTCCGAGAAAGGCCGCACCCCGGGCTACCAGGTAGGCCAGCAGGTTATCCACCCCAAATGGGGTAAGGGTCAGATTATCGACTGCCAGCAGGAAAACAAACGCACCAAATTGACGGTAAAGTTTTTAAAAGACGGCAGGGAGAGAGACCTGCTGGCGGAATACGCCCCCCTGCAGAAGGTAACGGGGTGAGAGAATAATGTCAAAGAGCTTTGAAAGAACACCAGATAGGCCGCGAATCAGGCGAAGCAAAGGCGAGAGAGGTGAGGAAAATGCCCGAGAAAATACCGGAAAAGGTTCAAAAGCGCGCAGCTGATCTCAGAGAAGAGCTGAGAAAGCATGAGCACCAGTATTATGTTAAGGATGACCCTCTGATCTCCGATGCAGAATATGATAGCCTGCTGCAGGAGCTTAAGGAGCTGGAAGAGGAATATCCCGCCCTTAAAGACCCCAATTCCCCCACCGTCAGGGTGGGAGGTGAGCCCCTGGATCAGTTTAACAAGGTGGAGCACAGCCAGGAAATGCTGAGTCTGGGCAATGCCTTTTCTCCAGAAGACCTGAGAGCTTTTGCCGATCGGATTAAGCGTAAACTCGGGAAGGATGAGAGATTTAATTACGTGGTGGAGCACAAAATCGACGGCCTGGCGCTGATTTTAAGGTATCAGGCCGGAGAGCTAATCCTGGGAGCAACCCGGGGAGACGGCCGCACCGGTGAGGATGTTACCGCCAATGTCAGAACCATTCCCGCCATCCCGTTAAAACTCAAAGAGGAAGTCGATATTGAAATCCGGGGGGAAGCCTTTATGCCCCGGGAGAAATTTACCCGCCTCAATCAGCGCCGCCTCTCCCGGGGGGAGGAGCCCTTTGCCAATCCCCGAAATGCCGCCGCCGGCTCCATCCGGCAGCTGGATCCCGGGATAGCAGCCCGCCGGCCCCTCTCCTTTCTGGCCTATGACATTATCCAGGCGCAGGAATACTCCTGCACCAGCCATCTCGAGGCCCTGAAACTCCTGGCAGAGCTGGGCTTTAAGGTCAACTGGCACAGGCAGGCCGGCGATATTGCAGCTGTCATAGAACTCTGCCAGGACTGGGTCCAGCGCCAGCAGGAACTCGACCATGATATTGACGGTATGGTGGTCAAGGTCAATCAGCTCAATCTCAGGTCCCGCCTTGGCGCCACCAGCAAAAGCCCCCGCTGGGCAGTGGCCTTTAAATTCCCGGCCCAGCAGAAGACCACCCGGGTTAAGGATA
>PWFW01000177.1 GCA_003554225.1 Halanaerobiaceae bacterium
TCGCGACCGAGGAGCTGGACTACTCCTCCTGGAAGAGCCTGGACACCTACATGCGGAGGAGGGGCTTCAGGTACGACTCCGACGCCGGGAACTACGTCCCTGACGTGCCTGACAACGGGGATGTCCCGGACGGCGCCTCCGGCAGGGAGGCCCTGGTCATCTCGCTCCTGGACGGCGGGATGGACCCCAGGCAGGCCGCGGAGAGCCTGGGGTTCGGCGACCACCGCGAACTCGCCGGTTTCATGGCAGAAATGGGGTACAGCTGGTCATCCGAGGAAGGCAACTACGTCCCGGAAGGCGAAGGGCGAGACGATGGCACGGACGACGCAGAGAAGGAGCCCGCCGGGGCCGGCCGGGGCGCTGGCCCGCCTCACAGGGATGACGACGGCGCGCTGGAAGAGCTCAAGGGCTACCTTCCCCTGCTCAGGAGGCTCTCTGAGAAGGAGGGTGAGCTGGTGGATCTCCTGGGCGGCGACGGGGACGGCAGGGTGCCCAGGTACGCGGTGCCCGGCGATTCCACGACAAAGAGCACCTACATGAGCAGGCGGCTGGCCGCTTTGATGGAGGAGTTCAGCGAGCGGAAGAACTTGAGCCAGCGGGAGATTGTGGAGTGCGCGCTGGTCGAGTTCCTCCGCAGGTACGGGTTCGCCGAAGAGGTCGAATCCCTGCTGGACTTCTAGCCTGGCTGCAGTGGCTGCACCGGCTGGTGGGGCGGCTCTCAGCTTCGCGCCGCCCCTCACCCCTCTTTTTGTGCGAGGTGCTGTCAGCCGTGGCGCGCCCTGGATCGCCCCGGTCTTTCCCCGGAAAAAAGTACTTTAGTTTTCCTGTCTTTATCCTATCTATTGGGCTTCAATCCGATTGGGAACCACCTCTTTAGCTTTTCTTTAGAACCTCTATGGAGGCGGAAAAAGAAACTGCCTGTGATTGTTGGTAGGCAGGGGATTGCGGCGGTCCTGTAACAGACTGGAAAAACCTGGTGATTTTTGTACTATTATCGTAGCAGATAGAGCTGAAATTGAACCTGATGATGAGATTTTAATTGATAGGTCGGGCGTTACTTTGAAAGCGAAAAATGAAAATGCGACAATTAAAGGTGAAGGAGATCTTATTAGAATTGAGGCTGACGATGTAACAATAGATGGTTTCAGCATTTTAGAAGATCCAAATGATGCATCTAGAGCAGCGATTGTTCCAGGAGGCGTAGATATTACCATTAAGAACAACGATTTTGAAGGATTTAATAACCATATTGCCTGGGACCGAGCTGATCTTCCACCTACAGGTGATACAGTTATCAAAAATAATGAGTTCCGTGATGTCGGTCTAGGAAATGCCGAAGAAGGAAGTGCAGTTGCCCAGACTGAGGGTGTCAGCGGTATCGATATCTTGGAAAATGAATTCTACAATAATCGTAATGATATCGGTCTTGCTGATGACGCAACCGATGTAACAATTGAAGGTAATGAGTTCTTAGCAGAAGATTCAGAGAGATATATAAGCAATAGGAATAAAGAGGATCCCCCAAGTCAGGAGATCTTAGATGAGAATACCTTCGATCCAGATGCTGTTATTGCCAACCTTGAGGCTGACGACCGTGAAGATATAGTACCTGAGCCCGCTAATAATGAGGTTCTGAACATTAATAACCGTGATAGGTGCGAAGAGGATGATGCAATCCAGGATGCAATTTATGGAGCGGATACTGACCATACCATCCTGGTTGGTCCTGGAGAATATGATGAAGATGTTGTAATGGATGTTGAAAATCTTGTTCTAGAAGGACCTAATGCTGGAACACCTGGTTATGAAGATAGAGGTGAAGAGGCAACAATTAACAGTATAGAAATTGGTGACAAAAGTGGTTCTGGGGCCCCTGCGAATTATGCTGAATTTAGAGGATTTGAAATATCAACAGATGCTGATTTAGGTGAAGGAACTGGAACAGCAATAGGCAGTAACAGTCATGAAATAGTTGTAGAAGACAATGTGGTCAAGAACTTTACAACTGGGTTCACCTCAGCTTTAGCAAGCAGCGATTATGATGAAATCAAATTTACCCTTGAAAATAATCTATTTAAAAATCGCGTATCTGCCGTTTCGACTGAAGGTGGCTATGAAGCAATTATTGAAAACAACAAGTTCCACAACAATCGCAATGGAATCGGATTTAATGCAGATGATACCTTTGAATGGAGTATAGTAGATAATGATTTCTTAATTGATGATGTTGGTGAACTTGAAAGCAAATTCGATGATGCTGCCAGATATGTAAGCAACAGAGGTGAGTTAGAAGGCGAATCTGCGGAAGATGTCATAGATGATAATACCTTTGAGCCCAATGCAAGATTTGCTGAAGAAGGAGATAATACTACACATATTGTGCCTGAAGGTTCCGGAGAAATAGAATAAGTAGCTAATAATAGCAGAAACATAAACAAAACTTACCACAGCATCCCAAAGCCCTTTGTCCTTGGCACCAGCCTTGGGGACAAGTTCTCCGGGGGCAGGCGAAAAGTCCTCCCCCGGGGCTTGCAA
>PWFW01000144.1 GCA_003554225.1 Halanaerobiaceae bacterium
TAATTGTGACAATTGCTGGAGTATTAATACTGCTCTTCTTCTTTCTTTTGCTGTTATTTAATTACCGGCTTGTTTTTATAATAATTTACCGGGTGCTGCGAACAGCCTTGAGGCTGATTGCCGGAGCGCTGAGAAAATCCTTTAGTATTTTCTATCAGATTATCAGACTGACGGTGCTGCTGCTTACCTCTCCTCTGAGATTTGTTTATAAAATTATTTTCAGCTGATGCTGTTTCAGACTATACATCCTAATTGTATATACTATGGAGTTTTCTATTTAGTTTTCCCAACTGGAAAGGTGGTTGTTAATGAAGAAACCAGACTTCAGCCGGTTTTTTGATAAACTTCTGACAGGGCCCTTTTTCTTTCAAATACTATCGCTTCTTTTTTTAATATTTATAATCATTTCACTGGCCTCTGCTGTCCTGATTTTGCTGGGAATTGAGGTGTTTGAATCGGTCTGGTGGTCTTTTTTAAGATTGACAGATTTCAGCACCTTAGTTGGTGATCAGCTGCCCTTCAGCAGAGTTTTTGGTGCCGTGCTGGCTCTGATGGGCTGGGTTATTTTTGGTCTGCTCATTTCAATAATAGCTGCTGCTATTCAGCACAGGATTAAGGCTATCCAGAAAGGAACGGGCGGGGTAAAATATAAAAATCACACCATCATTCTGGGCTGGAACAGAAATATATTTTCAATCCTGGATGAATTTACCCATGAGAAGGAGAAGAATGAGCCTCCTCTGGTAGTCATGGCTAAAAGAAGTGCTGAAGAAATGTATGGAGATATTAAAAGCTTCTGTCAGCCTGAAACTGTCAAAAATGTTGTCTGCCGCTTTGGCAATCCGGATTCGATAGCTGACCAGAAGAAAGTAAATGTGGCAAAGGCCAAGGAATTAATAATTTTAAACAACATCTTTGCCAGCCAGGAGAGTGATTTTTTAGATACAGATGCTGATTCTTTAAAAAGCGTTCTGGCCTACAGCAAAAATATTAAAGAAGAGAAAGGCAGAGCTGCCAGTAAAATTAAAAGCACCCATATCATAGTGGATTTGCTCCAGCCCCTTTCTCTGGAGCTGATGAAGGGTATTATGCCTAATTTTCAAGAGGTGAAGAGGGATATAAAAATTACCACCATCCCCAGTCATCAAATTCTGGGAAGAATACTGGCCCAGTGTTCATTTCAGCCGGGGCTTTCCGAGGTATATGAAGACCTATTTTCCTATAAAGAAATAGAAAAGTTTGACTGTAATGTTGAAATATATTCCAGCCGGATGAAGGACGCGGGAGTGCCGGAAAAAATGTCTTTTAACGAGCTCTATTCCGGGTTTCCGGAAGCAACTCTCTTTGGATACCGAAAATCAGAGGAAGATAGAGCAGTTGTAAATCCGGACTGGGATAGTGAAGAGGCGAATTGTGCTCTGGTGCCGGAAGAAGATATTCTATTTTTTATTGCCGAGGGCCAGGAAAATTTATATTTTCAGCCAGAAAACAATCAGCAGCAGGAAATATTTCCCCGCAAGAAACCCGGCACTTCTTATCTGGAGCAGAAAAATGTTCTGATCTATGGAGAAGGTTTTAAAGCTTTAGAGGTTATTGTAGAGCTTGATGATTATCTGCCTCCCGGGAGTAAGGTGACCTGTTCGAAGAAGCTGAAAAAATTTAATGGCAACACCTTTGATGATCTGGAATTAAATTTCTGGGATATGGAAGAAGTGGAATCTCTCTTTATCAGGCCCTCACAGGGGGATATATCGAGCTATGATATCATTATTATGGCGCAGGATGCCAATGATCCATTGAGGCATGACTCCTTCTCTTTGATGAATCTTTCCGGTCTGCTGTCAATCTGTGATGATGAAAATGACAGGCCCAGAATTGTCATGGATCTTCTGGATATCAACAATGCCGAACTGGCCAAAACTGCCAGGGCTGATGACGTTATTATCGGGACAGAGATGATCAGCGATTATTTATTTCAAATTGCCCGGGATTACAACAGGTATCTGGCTTTTCAGGAGCTGTTAAATTCAGAAGGAGCGGAGATATACTTCAAGCCTCTCTCTTTGTATCTGGAAGAAGACGAGGAGTATTGCTTTGATAAAGTAATGCATGCTGCCCGTCGCAGGGATGAAGTTTTAATCGGACACAGCTGGAAAGAGCCTGAGGGCAGGGTCAACTGGTGGCTCAATCCGGTGGGGAAGGAGAGGAGTAAGACAAATTCAGCAGTTGATAAGGTCATTGTTATAGCTGAGGAGGGGGATTGAAAGGGGTTGGTGTCGAGGTGATTTCTGGTTGAATATGGGCTGTTTACAGGTTTATGGTGAGGAACCCGGTACCGACCAATTCCGACCAATTTTGCTGGCAAAGGGCAGCAATTAACGAAAGGAGTGATTTCACTGGCAAAGGTTAAGCACTTTTGTTTTTCAATTGATGCCTCGGGGAAATTCGCAGGTCAGGTGGTGGTCTCTGGAGGCAGGCGGGGCAGCAGATATGCCCGGAAGAAAACCGACCCCTACCATCCCAATACGCTGAA
>PWFW01000245.1 GCA_003554225.1 Halanaerobiaceae bacterium
CCCATAAAATGTTATAAGATCTGTAATTTGTTGCAGTTGCAAGTTAATCCCCCCTCAATAACATGTTTTGCTAGTGACGTTTTCTCACAGAGGCAGACAGGTCTCTTAAAAAGTTTCGGTTAGATGAAGGAATAATAAAACTGCTTTGTTTTAATAAAGCCTGCATTCCTGTATTATAGCATAAAAATGCTGTAAAATAAAGTAAAATTTAAGGAGGTCTCCTGCTGAGACCTCCTTAAAATAACAGGCTTCAACCACTCTTTAAACCATATTTTTAAAACATTTCCCTGGAAATCACTTTTCCTGCTCGCCGGTTCTGATAACTGCTATCCTTGCTTTATGACCGTTAAGCTCGTACTCTTCACCGTCTTTTAGCTCCTCGACCCTGGTAATCTTATCAGCCAGAGTTTCTGTTTTAATATAATCAGCAAATTCAGCTGCAGCCTCGGCCACCTCATCATCACTCTGATAGCTGATTTCAATCCGATCCATGACATTAAAATCCCGGGCCTTGCGGAGCTGTTGAACCTTGGAAACAAACTCCCGGGCCAGACCTTCATTTCTGAGCTTCGGTGTAAGCTGGGTATCAAGGATAATAAAAAGATTATTATCCATACCAACGACATATCCTTCCAGGTTCTGGATATTGATAATTACATCCTCTTCAGTAAAGGAAAATTCCTCTCCCTCAAGATCTACAGTCAGAGTTTCCCCGGACTCCAGTCGGGCTGCTGTTTCCCCGGCATCCATCTCGGCCAGTTTTCCGGCAAAAACCTTGACTTTATCCCTGAGTCTGGGTCCTACCAGCTGAAAATTAGGCTTAATATCATAATCCATATAATCGGAAAGTTCATCGGTGAATTCAACCTGCTTAACATTTAATTCTTCTTTAATCAGAGGAACCAGATCACTGACCAGTTCCTGATTGCGGCCGTCAACTAAAACCCGGGGAATTGGCTGGCGAACCTTTAGTTCCTCCTTTTCCCGGGCAGCCCGTCCCAGAGTAACCAGGTCCCGGACGAGACCCATCTGTTCTTCCAGTTCTTCATCGATGAAATCTTCCTGAGGTGCAGGATAATCCTCCAGGTGAACCGATTCTCCGGAATCGAGCTGCTCATATAAAACTTCGGCGATAAAGGGAACAAAGGGGGCAATCAACCGGGAGAGACCCTTTAGAACCTCAAAGGTGGTCAGGTAAACAGCTTTCTTATCCTGATCCAGTTCTCCAGCCCAGAAGCGTCGGCGGGAGCGGCGGATATACCAGTTGGAAAAGTCCTCATCGACAAAATCCTGGATTGCTCGCACTGCTCCGGTCAAATCATAATTATCCATCTCTTCCCTGACTCTCTTTAATAAATTATGATAGCGGGAAATTATCCAGCGATCAATCCTGCTTCGCTCCGCCAGTGGTACTGTAAAATCTCTGGGGTCGATATCATCGGTATTGGCATAGAGCTGGAAAAAATGATAGACATTTTTCAGTGTCCGGTAAAATTTGCTGTCCACCTCAGAGAGCCCTTCAATATCAAATTTAGTCGGAGTCCAGGGTGGGGAGACATGCAGCAGATACCAGCGCAGCACGTCAGCGCCATATTCATCGAAAAGCTCAAAGGGATCGACAGTATTGCCCCGGGACTTGGACATCTTTTTCCCCTCAGCATCAAGTATCAGATCATTTACCAGAACCCGTTTATAGGGTGCCCTGCCCCTGACAAAGGAGGAGATTGCCAGCAGCGAATAGAACCAGCCCCGGGTTTGATCAATTCCCTCACAGATAAAATCGGCCGGGAACTGTTCCTCGAAAAGCTCCTCATTCTCGAAGGGATAATGATACTGAGCAAAGGGCATCGAGCCGCTGTCAAACCAGCAGTCTATCACCTCTTCGGTTCTGCTCATTTCACCATCACATTCCGGGCAGGACAAATGTATTTCGTCGACAAAGGGGCGGTGAAGTTCAATATCCTCTGGTACTTCTTCCAGAGCTCTCTCTCTCAACTCCTTTCGGGAGCCCACTGAGGTTGTAGCACCGCAATCACAACACCAGATATTAAGCGGAGTTCCCCAGTAGCGGTTGCGGGAAATTGCCCAGTCTTTTAAGTTTTCCAGCCAGTTGCCAAACCGTTTCTCGCCTACAAAATCCGGATACCATTCCACCTCATCATTGTTCTCCATCAGCCTTTCTTTAATTCTAGTCATCTCTATATACCAGCTGCCCCGGGCATAATAGAGGAGTGGAGTATCACAGCGCCAACAATGGGGATAATTGTGGGTTACTTTCTGGCTGCGTACCAGTTTGTTCTTTTCTATCAGCCACTCCACAATATCCTCATTGGCATCCATGACAAACTGTCCTTTCCAGGGAGTGGTGGTGTAGCGTCCATCCTCATCTACCGGCTGCAGCACCGGAAGTCCATATTTTTGCCCGGTTCGGTAATCATCTTCACCGAAGGCCGGGGCACTGTGGACAATACCGGTACCCTCTTCAGCAGTAACATAATCACCCAGGGTAACATAAAAGGC
>PWFW01000102.1 GCA_003554225.1 Halanaerobiaceae bacterium
CCGCGATTAACAAAAGCAGCAGAATTATTATTTTGCCTGAGGATCTGGAAGATAAATTTTTGATTTTGTTCACCAGCTATCACTCCCCACCCGGCATAGAGGTTTTCACTATTGCTGCTTTCTAATATCACTGCTGCTTATAATATTTTATTGCTTTTAGAAAAATATTTCAACCACTAACCGGCATAATAGCATGAAAAAAAGGCGACCCCCGGGGATCACCTTTTACAGAAAGCTTTATAGACCTGTCTATAAGACAGCTAAACTTTTTCAGCAAATATATATTTATCAATCATGATAAAAAATTGCTGAATTTAAGCCCTGCTGGCTGACTTTCTCTTGGCCAGATAATTATTAATTTCTGCTATCACCGTCTCCTGAGTGGCCTCTGTTTCAACCTGGAACCCATCCATCAGCTGACCACCTTCACTGTAAATTCTTACATTGTCATCCCCGTCCCAGATAAAGAAAAGATTATCTTCAAACCTAACAAGATCAGCGCCTTTTTTAAGATCTTCCAGCATTGCGATATTTCCACACATATTTATCACCCTCTCCTGATATTAAAAATATTTCCTCACATTTTATCAGCTGACAATTTGCCAGCTTTCAAGCAGCAGCAATAGATCTTACTATTAAATAATACCCTCTGGTCACTTTCAGTATCTATTACTATTATCTCCTATTTTGCAGGGATAGTCAAGCCTGCTAATTCCGGCTGGCTTTTTGGCCTGTAAAGGATAAAAATGATATTCCCAGCATGATGAAAATTAGCCCCAGATAGTTTAAGAAGGTCAGCCTTTCACCAACCAGCAATATTCCCAGAAGAGCAGCTGTTAAAGGTTCTGCCAGAGTGAGAGTCATGGCACTGGCAAGGGGAACCAGAATCAGGCCAATGTTAAATAAAAGATAGGGCAGAGCCATTGAAAAAACTCCCAGATAGGCAGCCACCTGCAGTCCTCTTGTTTCCAGCAGCCACTCCGGCCTGTTTATAACTATAATGGGAAGTAAAATTAATCCTCCAATCAATCCTACCATTGCCATTACAGTTTCTGCTGAGCGTTCCTTCAGTAAATCCTTACTGATTAAGGCATATAAAGCATAGACGCCTCCACCCCCTAAAGAAAGCAAAAGCCCTAAAGGTTCAACAACCGTTTCTCCCTCAGGCAAAAACAGTAAGATACAGCCTAAAATAGCCAGAAGAGTTGCAGGATACCAGCTTGATACAGGTTTCTGACCTTTAACCAGCCAGGCCAGCAGGCCGGCCAGTACCGGCGAACTTCCCATGGTAACTACAGTTGCAACGGCAACCCCCGTCAGCTCTACAGCAGAAAAAAAGAAAAGCTGATAGGCTGCAATGCTTAAAGCTGCCAGACAGGTTGATTTGAAAGGCCAGTTATCTAATTCCGGCAGATTACCCCGCACCGCTGCGGTCATAAAAAGAACCAAACCTCCCAGTCCAATTCTGACTGCTCCAATGACAAAGGGGGTTGCAGCCTCCGGGGCAAAGGTCTGGGCTGTACCTGAAGTTCCCCAAAAAAAAGAAGCAGCCAGAATCAAAATATAACCCCGGGATACAAAACCACTGTCTTTCATTTTTTCCTCCTATCAATATCGAATATTTATTGCCCGATTAAAGATTTATTAATAAAGGAAATTCTCATTTTGCTAAATATTTATCTGATTATAACATATATCCCGATAAACTTTAACCTGATATTAAAATTAGAGGCTTTTGTGGCTTTTATTTAGTATAAATCAATAAAAACAGCGAAGCACCCTTTTATTCAGGACAACTTCGCCATTTTTTATCATCTGGATATTATAACAGCTTGATTAGAAAATTCACAAAAATCTATCAAAATTTAACTTTCCCGTCTGCTTGAAATTAAACTCTATTCGGTCTATATTTCGTCACAGAAAAACTTGTCTCACTCATTTCAGTGATATATATCATATCGCCAGGACTAATATCTGCCATTGCCAGTATGTTTTTGGGGAAAGTCAAATCAAAGTTCTCACCAACATACAATAGATTTCTTTCCGGTACTTTAGCTCTAAGATAGGCCGGATTATCTTTTGCCATTTCCTCCCCTCCTTCACATATATTTCATTGCAGAATCAAATCCTCCTTCCGAAAAATTTATTCTTTTAGCCTATTTAAATATCACTGTAATAATATTCTCTTCCCAGAGAAAAGTTCCTGCATATAAAAGTAAAAATATATTATTTTAACTATCTATATAATTTTTGACATAAATTTAAAGAATTATTCAGCAGAAGAAGAAACTCTCCTCCCTTAGTTCTCTTATTCTGCTTATTTTAGATAGGTAACTTTTTCAGATAAATATTTTCCAGGCAAAAAATTGTTCTTTGCAGTTTTTGTTAGCTGCCAGATTATTTCAATTGTTTATTACCAGAATTTCCAGGAAATTTCCTGGATCAAGGTTAGGCAGGATAAACAGTTAATCTTGTACAATAACACCAACACCATCAGGTATTACAGTTATCGAACCAGCCTTATATTTCAGCTTTCTCTCAGCCATAGCCAGAGCCTCTTTTATCGATCCAGCCTTACTCATATGCATATTTTCAACCATTTCCCGGGGTGCCGCTGTAATCATAATCACCTCAAATTTATCCAGAATTCTCGCCAGTATTTGTGATTCCCACTGGTCTGGAACAGTTTCCTTTCTATCTCTCCTTTTAATATCTTCTCTGATCTGCCTGGGACTGCTGGCCTGCAAAAATGTTTTATAAAAACTTTCACCTCCGTGGCCATCGGAGCATTCTGCTGCAATAATTATTACCCCGCCTGGTTTGCAGGTCGCTTCTGCAGCAGTCATACCCTTAACTGCCTGGTAGATATTTTGATCTAAAGGGTACCCTCCATTTGTGGTTATTACTATATCAGCAGGTCTAGCCTGAACTCCGGCCAGTTCAGCAACAAATCTGCAGCCCTTCTCATGAGCTTCTTTAAAATCTCCCGCGAAGGCATTAATTATCTTTTTATCCTCATTAATCGCCACATTTAAGATAAAGGCTAAACCTGCCTGTTCTGCAGCAAAAAGCATGTCTTTGTGCATCGGATTTCCCTCAATAATTCCCGTTCTGGCTTTTTCATGAGCGATAAACTCCCCACAGTGATTGGCCAGGACAGTCTCTTTGCTGGCTACACCTGGCAGCACACTTTTTCGACCGCCGGAAAAACCGGCAAAGAAGTGAGGTTCAATAAAACCCTCTGCTATTAATAGATCAGCTTCCACAGCATTTCTGTTTAATCTTAATCTTCCTCCTGAAGGTAAGGTGCCGCAATCAACCATAGCACTGTTTTCGGTGCTAATATGCATTACAATGTTTTCATTCTCAACTATCTTATGACCAAATTTTTCTTCCAGCTCTTCTCTGCTGGAGGGCCTGTGAAAACCGGTAGCTATTAAAAGTTTAATGCTGGCTTCGGGATTGCCTTTTCTTATTTCTCTTAACAGAGGAGGGATGATAAATTTACTGGGAACCGGCCTGGTATGGTCACTGCAAATAATTACAACATTTTTTTTATCTTTCGCCAGCTCCGATAATTTTTTTGATCCAGCAGGACTGGCTAAAGCCCTGTCTACCAGGGAATGCTGCTCCAGTTCAGGCTGATATTCACCGGCTTTTGAAGACAGTACACCGGCAATTTTCTCCTCAGGTAAAGAAAAGCTAAGGCCTTCTCGACCATAGGGGACTGTAAAATCCATAAAATTTCACCTCTTACATTAAGGAATAAAAATTTAAGAGAGGCGGCTCCCTCACTGCCAATGTCAATAGAAACCGCCTCCTTGCTGTCCTTTCTATGATGGAAAATTTTCTGTTAAGCTTTCAGCTTAAGTCGTTTAGCAGAAATTCCTTTCCAGAGCAGTTGAATTATTCAAGATCAAATATTTTGCCGGGATTCATTATATTATTGGGATCAAAAATCTTTTTTATCTTTTTCATTAATTCCAGTTCAACTGCAGAGACTGCCTCGGGAAAATACTTTTTTCTTTTAGAGCCAATGCCATGCTCACCGCTTATAGTTCCTCCCAGTCTGTATGTCACTTCATACATCTCTTTTAAGCATTCATCTTCAATTTGATACCACTTTTCCATGCTATGCTCCGGATTCTTAACCAGGGTGGCATGCAAATTACCATCACCGGCATGACCATAACAGGGAATTTGAATGTCATATTTTTCGCTCAATCTATCCAGCTCCGGAATCAAATCGGGGATACTGGCTATTGGTACTACAATATCCTCCAGACTCTGTTCGGGACTGATAACCATAAATGCTTCAGCAATATTTCGCCGGACATCCCAGACTCTTTCCCTGGTCGTATGGTTATCGGCAACATATACCTCCTGGGCCCCGTTTTTTTCACAGACCTCTCCGATCTTAAAGTAATCATTCTCTACCTGCTCCTCTTCAGCGCCATCGACTTCAATTAATAGCATGGCACCACAATTCTGATAAGGAAGATGTTCATTAAGATATTCACAGGAGGCCTGAACAGATCTCCTATCCATAAACTCTATTCCAGTAGGGATTATGCCAGTTTCAGTCATAATTTTGGGAACTGTGGCTATAGCAGTTTCAGCATCTTCAAAAAGCACCAGCAGGGCAACCTCTTTGGTCGGCTTTGGCAGAAGCTTAATTGTAGCTTCAGTAACTATACCCAGGGTCCCTTCAGAACCGATCAGCAGTCTTTTCAGGTCATATCCTGTAACATCCTTAACCCTTTTGCCTCCCAGTCTCATAACCTCACCGGTTGGTAAAACAACCTCCATTCCCATAACATAGCGGCCGGTGACTCCATATTTTACTGCTTTACCGCCGCCAGCATTTTCAGCTATATTGCCCCCAATAAAACAGGATTCCAGACTCATGGGATAACCGGCAAAAAACAGCCCTTCCTCGGCAAGATCTTCCTGAACATTATTGGTAATAACTCCGCCCTGAAGCACCATCATCATGTTATCAAAGTCATATTCAATAACTTTATCCATGTTTTCAACAGATAGTACTATCCCGCCATAATCAGGAATAGCTCCCCCGGAAAGACCGCTTCCTGCCCCTCTTGGTGTTACAGGAATCAGCTCTCTATTGGCCAGTTTAACAATGGACTGCACCTCTGCAGTAGAAGAAGGTTTGACTACAACTTCAGGCATCTTCGCGTATTTTTCTTTTGGCGTTTCGTCGTGCGAGTAGGCCTCAATCTTGTCCCTGTCAGTTAAAACATTTTTCCCGCCAACTATTTCTTTTAGTTCAACTAAAATCTCCTCAGTTACTGGATTATACTTCAACCTTCTCTACCTCCTTCTCCCGGGCTAATCTCTCATTCAGCATAGGTACCAGTTCAAAAAGATCACCGATCAAACCGATGTCAGCAACTTTAAAAATATCAGCATCGGGATCTTCATTTATGGCAACAATATTCTCCGAGGTTTTCATGCCGGCCAGATGTTGGATTGCACCGGAAATTCCAACAGCAATATAAAGTTTCGGAGTAACAGTTTTGCCGCTCAAACCGACCTGATGAGGATAGGTTATCCAGTCCATCTCAACTGCATCTCTGGAAGCTCCCACCACCCCACCTAAATACCCCGCCATTTCCCTGATCAGCGCAAAATTTTCTGCTTTCTTGAGACCCTTTCCTCCCGCCACTACTATATCTGCATCTACTATATTTACATCCTCACCTTCCGAGGTTCGAAAACTCAGCCTCTCAACTCTGCCGTCATATAACCCGGGATCATATTTAATTTCAACAACCTCTCCCTCCCGGCCGGGAACCTGCTCGGCCGGACTGGTAGATTTAGGTCTAACCGTTGCCATCTGGGGGCGATGTCTGGGGGTATGGATTGTAGCCAGAATATTACCACCAATTGCCGGTCTTGTTTGCAATAAATTGCCGGTTTCTTCCTCAATATCAAGCTCAGTACAATCTGCCGTCAGGCCTGCTTCCAGCCTTACTGCTACATGAGGCAGCAGGGTACGACCCATAGTTGTGGCTGCTCCCAAAATAATTTCAGGTTTATGCTCTTCCACCAGCTCCACCATAACATTGCTGTAATTCTCAACAATAAAGTTCTCCAAACGTTTATCATTTACCAGGTAAACTTTATCTGCTCCTGCCTCAATCAGACGGCGGGCTTCTTCTTTACTAACGTTGTTGGATATAATCAGAGAAGCAAGCTCAACTTCAAGTTTATCAGCAAGTTTCCGGCCCCGGGTTAAGAGCTCAAAGGCGACTCTTTTAATCTCACCCTTCTTAGCTTCCGCTAATGTCCAGACTCCTTGATAGCTCATATTTTATAATTCCTCCTTCAATCTTTCTTAAAATAACATTTTCTTAACTCTAGCAGGTAATAATCTGCCTGAGAAAATTTTTATAGCTATAATGCTTTAATTCCTTTGAGATACCCCAGAAATTTAAAAATAGCTAAATTGCTGGTTTATTAAAGCATCTCTTTGGACTTTAAATACTCAACCAGTTCTTCTACAGCGGTTTCCTGTTTGCCTTCCTCACTGGCATCGATTATTCTGCCGCCTCTGGTTACTTTGGGCCTATCAATATTTACAACTCTGGTAGGCGAGCCCTGGAGCCCCAGGTTATCCTTATTCATCTCAATCTGTTCGGAATTTTTAGGCTCGATTTCTACATCTCTGGCTTTCCTCTTGCCTGACAGGGTTGGCAGCCTGGGATAATTAATTTCCTTTACCACGGTTAGTAAAGCCGGCAGGGGAAGCCTCAATTTCTCATAACCTTCCTCTAATAGCCTCTCAACAGTTATACTATTTTCATCAGGCTCTGTATAGGAAGATTCCTCTGCTATATAAACTTTCTCCACTGTACTTACATAGGTTGCCAGAGGCAAATCTAAAAAAGAGGCAATTCCCGGCCCCACCTGAGCAGTATCACCATCAGTTGCCTGGAGCCCGCAGAAAATCAAATCATAATCTCCAATATCTTCAATACAGCGGGATAGAGCATAGGAAGTTGCCCAGGTGTCGGAACCTGCAAACTCCCGTCCTGATAAAAGAATCCCATCATCACAACCCATAGCAATAGCCTCTCTTATCGCCTTTTCTGCTGAAGGCGGGCCCATGGTTATGGCAATTACCTCACCGCCATGTTCTTCCTTCAGGCGAATTGCTGCCTCAATTGCATAAAGATCCAGAGGATTAATTATGCTTTCCACCCCATCTCGAACCATGGTTCCTGTTTCCTCATCCATTTTAACATTACTGGTTTCCGGTACCTGCTTGATTGGTGTAATTATTTTCAAACCAGATAACCTCCTAACTTTTTATACCTGATGGTCTTGTTTTTAGAGAAAAAATAAATTGCCATCTTATGTATGATGGTCAGACCATCATATCTTATATATATATTCTTAGAGATTTATTTAATTTCTCCTGCCTGTTCTAGGATTTTTTATAAAAAAATATTTAGCTTTAATATAATTTATCCGTTAAATCCTCTATTAAAAACAAAAATATCGGCCATAAAGACCGACATTTCATATGTTTGGATCATCACTAAATTAGTCCACTATATTCTAACAGTGATTGGATTTAACCTTCGATTTCCCTGTTAATTAACTTTTCGACAAACTCTAAATGAGTTTTCATTTCCTGCATCGAGAGCTCAGGATCTCCCTTTTTAATCGCAGAAAAAATTCGATGATGTTGGGCTGTGAATTCATTCATGGTATCCGGCCGGGAAACAAGTTTGGTTCTGGTATGTTTTATGTGAAAATCCATGGCACCCATTATTGATATCATAACATAGTAGAGAACATTGTTCTTGCTGGCCCGGGCTATTGAATAATGAAAATCTCGATCCAGGTTAATGCTGTCCTCTTCAAATCCAGTCCGAATCTCCATTTTCCCTACAATTTCATCCAAAACATTAATATCCTCCTGGCTTCTTCTCTCGGCAGCCAGTCTGACACTATCTACCTCCAGTACCCGACGAAGCTCCAGCAGCTCTCCGGCAACATCATCTTCCAGCAGCAGGGCTAGAGATAGAGGTTCTAAAAGATTTTTATCCGCAACTTCTTTGATAAAAGTGCCTTCGCCCGGCCTGCTTTCGATCAGACCTATCATTTCCAGGGCACTGAAAGCTTCCCGAATTGAAGCTCTGCTGACACCCAGCTGCTCTTTCAGGGATCTTTCTGAAGGAAGCTTATCACCCCGGCGAATATCTCCTCGATAAATCATCTCCTTAATCTGCTGAATTACCTGTTCATAAACTTTATTAGTTTTAATTGGTTCAAATTCCATAATTTTCACTCCGTAGTTTCCGACTGATTATCAAGTTCGGATGAGATCTGCCTGAAAGATTTTGTTATCTCATCACCTTTTTATCTTATCATAATTATAAACTAAATGAAAATTATTGTTGACTGCTGCGGGAAAAGAATCTATGTTCAGAAAAATTAAGATTAATTTTGCCCTTGCTGGACTTAATTTTATCAGTTTCTGCATCTACCCTGATTTTGCATTCGAAACAGAGTCCTGTAATGTTCTCACAACTAATTTCTCTATTACATATTTTGCAGCGCATTATTATAACCCCCTGTTAAACTTCATATAGGAAAACCTGGCATATTTGTGAAATACATCACTTGCTTGGGTATATTTTATCTCTTTTAAGGAAAAAATTCAAGTTTTCCAGTAAAATTTTATTTTATTACAGCTCCACCTTACCTAATATTCCATTTATAAAAGAGTAGGATTTCTCACTGCCAAAGCTTTTAGCCAGTTCCACAGCTTCATTGATTGAGACAGCTTTAGGTATATTATCCAGAAATAATATCTCATAGATAGCTATCCTGAGGATATTCTTATCAACAACAGCCAGCCTGCTAATTCTCCAGTTTATTGCCTTCTCGGAAATTATCTGATCCAGTCGTTCTAATTCCTGACAGACCCCCTTAATAATTTCCAGATGATAATTGTCGCTGGACTCCCCCTCATAAAGACCCCCAGGAAAAATAATATCCTGAGGTAAGCAGCCAACTGTTGCTTTGTCCTGAATCTCCAATGCATATAGATATTGAAGGGCTTTCTCTCTTTCCTGATGCCTTGTTAAAGTTTTCATTAATTTAGATCACCAACTATCAATAAATGGCTGTCGACTGCAGCACTAAATCTATCAAAATCACCTGCTAGGAAAGATTGCCGGGAAACAATTTCTCTACCAGTTCCCAGAAATCTCTTTGTAAACTATCCCTGCTGCCAAGCAGTCCTCCCAGCAGGGTAAGAAATGCAATTAACAGGGCCCGCGGCACTCCTAATGTCAAAATTAATATTGCAAACACCAGCCCCAGCAGTCCTCCAGCAATAATGCTGGTATTTTCAACTATTTTGTTCCTCATCAGCTGATAAAATCTATCTCTATCCATAGAGTGCCAGCCTCCTTTTAAAATCCACCGGGGCTGTCTTTATCACTATCTTCTGAGTCTTCTTTCTTTCTGCTTTTTCTCTCAGTCTCTTTATCCTCTTTAGTGCTTCTGGAAAACCGGTTCGCGGCAAAGTTCTGTCCTGATTCCTTTACATCTCCTGAATTATCTTGTTTCTCTTCCCGGTCTTCTTTAACATCTTCAATATCTGTTTTTCCCTTTTTATCATCCTGATTTTTACTTTTTTGTGCCTTCTCCTTATCTTCCTCATCTTCTTCCTTAATCCATTTATCTATATCGGTTTTTTCCTCTGCCCCGGATTGATTCTCTGTTTTGACTTTATCTTTTGTTTTTAAACTGTCTTCATCCTCAGCATGATCCTCTCTCTTAGCTTCTTTCTTTCTGAACTTATCCAGAATCTTATCCATCGAACTCTTTTTTTCCTCTTTTTCTATCTCCTGTTCTGCTTCAACCTTATTGTCAGATTCCTCTTTATCGATTTCTCTATCCAGCTTCTCCTTTTTTTCATCCAGCTCTTTCCTGCTCTCTTTCTCCCTGGCAGGCTTAACTCCAGGAGTTTTAGGAGAAAAATCTGGCTTTCTTTTACCCGGTGATATGCTTTCAATTAAAATCTGAACCTTTTCAATTTCCGCTCCGGTAATGTCTTTTAAACGATATCTGACATCATTTTTTATTCTTTCAGTTAAATCCGGGATATTTTGATTCTCCTCAACAGCAATTCTCATCTGAACTTCCATACCTGTTTCTCTGGAATTAAGTTCGGTGCTCTTAATTTCCAGCCCCTTCTCTTCTCTAACAATACCTCTGATCATTTTGTCCAGAGCTTCCAGGGTAATATTAATCGAGCCGTGTTCATCACTGCTGATGGTGGCAACTTTAGACTTTGTCTGGAAAAGAGGATAGAGCGCCCAGGCTGTCAGCAATAAAATTGCCAGAAAAATCAATCCTGCTGCTGGATTTTGATACAGATCTGCTTCAATATTCTGCAGGAGTTCTGAGCCTGTCAGTCCAAAACTAAATACAGTCAGGATCAGCACCATTATCATGAGAACAGCCAGGAGTAAAATATTAATTAATTTATTTAAGCTTTTCATCCTTAGTCCCCTCCTTGTCGGGTTCTTCTTCCTCCAGATCCTCAGGCAAATATTCATCTTGCTCTTTACCAGGAAATTCAACTCCCTGAACATGAACATTAACCTCTGTAACCTTTAATCCTGTCATACCCTCGACGGTCTTTTTGACATTGTCCTGAATTTTCCAGGCTAAATCGGGAATTGAACTGCCATATTTAATTATGATATAAAGATTAATCCGGGATTCATTTTCTTCAATATCAACCTTAACCCCCCGGGACAGGTTCTTTCTGCCGAGCATATTGGCCAGACTGCCGGCAAAACCCCCGCTCATGGAATATATTCCCTCTATTTCAACAGCTGACATACCTGCAATAATTGCAATAACTTCATCAGCTATATTGATGGTGCCCAGTTCTCTTTCAGGCATATCCTTTCCTCCCATCTAATATAAAAGCATAATACAGGATCAATACTAAACCAGCCAAAATTTAATAATGCTTGATTTCTTTTATTATATCATCTTTTTCGGCAAACTGGCCAATTATTATTGCTCCAACCGGTTTGCCCTCGCTATTTTTAAAAATTCGGCAATAATTATCATCATCTCTCTTCACCTCTGAGGTAATACCCTTTCCTTCCTCGAGAATCCCCAGAGATGTTACATCTATCCCGGCAATTTTTAAGGTATGGGAAGGAATAAAACTGGCAAATCTGGCAGCAGATCCAACCATGTTTTTCCCTGCTATTTTTCCCTGCTCCATGGATGGTGGCCATATCCCGTAAACACTTCCCTCAAATTCAGCTGAATCACCTGCAGCGTAAATATTTTCCAGGCTGGTTTCCATTTTATCATTTACAATAATTCCCTGAGCAGTTGCAATTTCGGTATCCTCAACCAGTTCTTGATTTGAACGAATTCCCGCCGACAGCAGCGCCATATCTGCCTCAATCAGGGTTCCATTATTTAATTCAACAGCCTCTAATCTCTGATTTCCTATAAATCTGCTGGTAAGGCTCTTTAAAAAGAAGTTACAGCCCATCCGTTCCAATTTATCCTTTAAAATTTTACCGGCCCTTTTGTCGAGCTGTTTTTGCAGCAGATGCTCGGCCATTTCCACCACAAAGACTTTAGGAACCACATTATCCAGATTAAAGGCTGATTCCAGGCCCAGCAGACCTCCCCCTATTACCACAGCAGTCTCTGATTTCTTGGCCTGCTGGTAAATAATTCTGGCATCTTCAGAATTTCGCAGGGTAAAAATATTTTCTTTATCCACACCGGCAATTGCAGGAACAAAAGGTTTTGCCCCCTGCGCTAATAAGAGTTTATCATAGCTATATTTGCCCTGATCTGAAACAACCTGATTATCATCGGGCAATATTTTTTTTACTTCCTCTTCCAGCCGCAGATCTATGCTATTTTTGGCAAACCAATCCCGGTCATTTATGATAATGTCCCGCACATCTATATCTCCGGAAAGACACTGAATCAACCGGGGGCGATAATAAAAAGCCTCACTCTCTTTAGATATTATAGTTACATTGTCCTGTTTTTTATCAATTTTTTTAATAATCTCCTTTGCTGCGGAGACCCCTGCCACCCCGGAACCAATTATCAAATAGTCCATATAATCTCCTCCTGCTTTGACATTACCAAATGTTCTTTCATAGGTTTTCTGACATTACCCGGCAATAGATTATGCCCTCTCCAGATATTCACCGGTCCTGGTATCTATCTTTATTTCCGTCCCCTCTTCAATAAACATAGGAGCCTGCAAAGAATATCCTGTCTCCACCTCTATCTCTTTGGTGGCCCCGGATACGGTGTCACCTTTGACAGCCGGTGGAGCTTTAACAACCTCCAGGACAACAGAAGTGGGCAGATTAATATCTATTGGTTTGTTTTCGTAAAATACCAGCTCTACCTCCATATTTTCCCTAATAAATTTTAACCTATCCCCCAGTTGGTCCTGATTTAAATAGGTCTGCTCATAGGTGTTAGTATCCATAAAAACATGCTGATCTCCATCCTGATATAAATACTGCATCGGTCTCTTTTCGATGTGAGCCTGTTTTACCTTTTCGCCTGCTCGAAAAGTTTTATTAACAACATGTCCATCAGTTATGCTTTTAAGCTTTGTTCTGACAAAGGCCCCTCCCCGGCCTGATTTAGAATGTTCAAAATTAACAACGGTATAAATATCATCTTCCAGTTCAATTGTTAATCCGGTAGAAAAATCATTTGTTGAAATCATGATATAACTCCTTTTAAATTAATGATTTAAATTTTTAAATAATGATTTAAGTTTGCAGTTTAAATTACTTATAGCTATTTCCATTTTATTATATCATATCTATTTTTAAACACCAAAAATCCCTCAAGCATTATCAGCCTGCAGGTTAAAGAAAATTAGTCTTCACCAATTCTTTAATTTCCGGCTATTATAAGATCATTAATTCTTTAGAACTGGAATTCAAAACCCGGCAGCCGTCCTCTTCAACAACCAGGTCATCTTCTATTCGAACTCCACCCCAATCGGCGATATAAATGCCCGGCTCGTTGGTGACAATCATGCCGGGTTTTAAGGTATCCTCGGATTGGGTGGAGAGCCTGGGAGCTTCATGAACCTCAATTCCAATTCCATGCCCCAGTCCATGCCCAAAGTTATCGCCATAACCTGCCTCAGTAATTATCTCCCGGGCAATATTATCGGCCTCAACACCTGTCATACCAGCCTTCAGTTTGCTGCTGACCTCTCTGTGAGCCTCTAATACTATCTGATAAATTTCACTCTGCCTTTCATCAGGCTCTCCCAGAATAACAGTGCGGGTCATGTCAGAGCAGTAATTATTATAATAAGTCCCAAAGTCAAAGGTAATAAACTCTCCCTGAGCAATCTCCTTATCAGAGGCTACTCCATGAGGAAGAGATGACCTTTTTCCTGAAGCAACAATAAAATCAAAGGCCGGTTTCTCTCCCCCTTCTTTGCGTAATAGATATTCCAGCTCTGCAGCCAGCTCCTTTTCTGTCCTGCCTGGTTCAATATAATTCAACAGATTATCAAAGGCCCTTTCCGTTATTTCAACGGCCTTGCTGATATCTTCTATCTCCTCGGGCTCTTTAACAATTCTTAATTCTTTCACCCTGCCCTTCAGGGGAACAAAGATTATATCTTCACAGAGCTCTGTCATTTTATTGTAATATTCATAGGTAACATCATCATCTTCAAAGCCCAGGCTGGAGATATTTAATTCAGTCAAAAAATCAGCCAGTTTTTCCTCTTTATTACGGCTTATTTCCTTTATCTGATAATTTGCTACCTGCTCATTGGCCTGCTCTACATAGCGAAAATCGGTGATAAAATAATCTTTCTCTCCCGTAATAACCAGCACCCCGGCTGTTCCGGTAAAACCTGAAAGATAGTAGCGATTTTCTGATGAGGTGATTAAAATTGCATCAAGCTCTTTCTCCTCTAAGATTTTATAAACTTTTTCCTTCCTTCTGCTGTTATCCAATTAATTTCCCTCCTCAAAAAACAACTTTAGAGCTTCAATCGCCAGTAAATACCCTCTTTCTCCCAGTCCCATGATAACTCCATCAGCCTCCCGGGAGGTTAACATCTTTCTTCTCAACTTCTCCCGCCCTGCTATGTTGCTGAAGTGAACTTCTATTACAGGCTGCTTTAAGGACGCCAGACAGTCTGCCAGTGCCAGACTGTAATGGGTATAGGCAGCAGGATTAATAATAAAACCTGCAGTTTCAGAGCTGATTTCCTGAATGAAGTTTATCAATTCTCCCTCGGAATTGCTCTGATAACATATAACCCTCCAGCCTGCCTTTTCTCCAGCCTCGGTAATCTTTGCTTCCAGCTGAGCAAGATTTTTCCTGCCATAAAATTCAGGATCCCGCTCACCCAGCCAGTTCATATTGGGACCATTGATAACTGCTATTTTTTTCATGCTACCCATCCTTTCTAGCTATGTTCATAATCCGGATTATCCTTTCAGCTACTTCTCTGGTATTTAATTCTGCAGTATTAATTTTCCTGCCAATTTTATAATATTTCCTACGCTTATCCAGCAAATCAGCCAGTTCTTTCTCTTTATCTTCAACAGCCAGCAGCGGCCTGTCAGAACCAGCAGTCCTGGCCAGTAAAACCTCAACCGGAGCTGACAGCCAGAATACTTTGCTCTTTGCTAAAAATATCCGGCGGTTAGCTGGATCTATAACCGCTCCTCCTCCGGTAGCCACCACAAGATCTTTAGGAATTTGATAGACCTCCGCGACAATCTGCTTTTCAAGTCTGCGAAAGTATTCTTCCCCCTCTACCGCAAAAATTGATTCAATTGCTCTCCCTTCCTGCTTGATAATAGCCTCATCGGTATCAATCCAGTCCCAGCCCAGTCTGACAGCAATTTCTCGGGCCACACTGGACTTGCCGGAGCCCATCATTCCAATCAGGGTTATTTTCATGTAATTTCACCTGCAGCTTTACATTATTTGACCATTACTTAAAAAATAAACCCCGGTTCTAATTTCAGAACCCGGGGCAGAAGTATTATAGCCCTATAATTATATTTCTGTCTAGATAAATATTTTCCTCCCTGGGATGTTAATTATCAAGCAGATGAGGTGTAATCGATATTATGATCTCAGTATTGCGAGAGGTTAACTGGTTTCTGGAAAACAATTCTCCCAGAATGGGAATATCCTTTAAAATCGGCACTGCTGATTTTAACTGCTGGTCATACTCCTGAAAAAGGCCCCCGATATAATATGTTTCTCCACATCTAAGCCTGATCTTTGTTTCCAGTTCGCGGGTATTAAATTGAGGAGCACCGCTGTTATAGTGCGAAGCTGTGCTGACCTCAGGTTTAAGATCCAGCAGTATCTCTTCCCGGGAGGTAAGCTCGGCTTTTAAATTTAATATTATTCCTGAATCCAGATAATCATAACCGGTTTTTCTCCCCTCTGGATCATAAATCGGCAGAGGAATTCTCTCACCAATATGAAGTCGGGCTGGATGCCCGGCCAGTGATACCAGTCTGGGAGCTGCCAGGACCTTTACCTTACCTTCTTCCTTCAGAGCAGCTAAATACTGCTGCCAGCTGAGGCTTATCTCTGCTTTCAAAGGAAATGACAGCCCTACCTCCAGGGAGGGCAGAGAATTTAAGGCATTTTTCTCATATCTATCATGCTCTGTAATCTCAATAACCTCAAATTCCACCAAAACCTGGGCGGGAATCTGGTCCAGGTGCTGAAGTAGATCTGATATTTCATCCAGTTCCTGTAATATCCCCGAAAGATGAAGCCTGTTAGCTGCTAGAGCCTGAAGCAAAACTTCAGGATATAGAGGCTGAAGCAGGGCAATTGCTTCTTCAGCTGTCTGGTAATCCAGTTTTAAAATTCTCGGAGAATAAAAGAGCCTGTTTCCCTGCTCCTCAATCAGTCGGACCGTTTGCTCTACCATCTCAGCCCGTCCTTCTATGATAAGCTGGCCGCTTAAAGAATGATATTCATAGTCTAATCCCTCTCTAGCCAGCACCTGATCCAGTTCCTGCTGCAGAAGATTGGATTTAACATTGAGATATTCTCTCCTAAAGCTGTCATCAATTTTTTCTGACCTCTCCGGTCTCTGGCTTTTTTCTTCCAGATTAATCTTAAGGCTTTCCACCAGCTCCTCTGCTCCCTTTATTTCCATTGCTGTTCCTATCAACAGCAGCAGGCCTTCCTCTTCCCAGTAATCAATCTCGAGCTCAGGGAAAAATCTTAAAAGCAGCAGGGAGCGGTTCTCCCGCCAGTCTACCGGCAATATTTTTAATTCCAGTTTTTTCTCAGGCTTTAATTCATCTGCCAGAACCTTTCTCTCTAACTCTCCGATATTTTCAACAGTTCCTATATAAATTACTCCGTTCAACTCCAGGTAGGCAAAGCCGCTGGCCAGAATTATATTTTTCAGCATTTCTTTGCCTTCCAGTCCTGAAATCTGAAGGCTGGCTCTGCCGGAGACATCCTGAAATAGATAGATGTCGAGATTTTGAGCCCGGGCATAGGAATAAATAATATCTCTGATTTCAGCCTGATGGATGCTCATCTTTCTTGCAGTATCAATCTCTGCCACCTCAGCTGCAGTGGCAATCTGAATAGTATATTTGAATACTGGCTTAAAAGAAATTCCAGTTAAAATCAGCAAAGCAATCAATGCCAGTACGGCAACCAGCCTTTTCATATTGCTCCTCCTTTATTCGGGAATTACTGTTTCTCAGATATTAAAACTCACCAAGGAAATATATCATATTTCCGTGGTGAAGGTAGGTTTTATTCTCACTAATCTTAAGTTTTTCCTCTATCTCCTGACCGGCCTCCCAAATTATTATACTGTCACCGGGACTTAGAACCAGTGAAACTTCAGAAGTTTCAAAGAGATAAAAATCTTCTTCAATTCCAGCAATAAATCCCCTCCAGCTTATGCTGGAAGGGAGTTTATTAATAACTTCAGGCGTAGAATCCAAACCTCCTGTTCTGGAAGGGGCAGCAATCCGGGTTTTGTTAGTTCCCGGCTGCTGATAATGATAGCTCATAATATTTTCCGGCAGGCCGCTTCCGCTATAGCTGTAATTGCTTCCTGGAATATAATTATCTCCTTCAGTTAATCGGTATTTCAAAATATTCTGCAGATCTGCATTGAGAGCTCCCGATAAATTTTCTGCAGATTCATCAGCTGCATAAAATCTGTCCTCTTTAAGCTTTGAGAGATAATTTTCGGAGAGCAGAGCCTTTTCAGCCAGCTCATAACTAAAATTCATTACAATATCTCCCTCCTCCCGCCTTAATATTAACTCTCTGATCTTCAACAGTTCAGGCTTCTGCAGTAACTCCCAGGATAAAAATTCACTGATCAAAATATAATCAGCTTTTAGAATAAGCTTTATCCCGGGAGGGCTGGTATTGGATATATTTTCATCCAGAATATAGATCTCTGACTGATGAATTTTATTGATAATCATCTGCTGCAGGTCCTGGTAATTTAAAGACTGAAAATTCCCTGCCTTTAGTTTCTCCTGAAACATTTCCCCGGATTCCAGCAGCAGCCTTTGATTTCTCAGCTGCTGCTCAAGCAAATTAACCCTGCTGGTAAATTCAGTTCCTGTAAGCTTGGCAGAAGAAACTAAAGTGTTGAGATAAATTAACAGGATCAGAAAAAGAACAAACAGGAAGGCTTTAATTTTGGTTCTGGTCTCAATTAGCTCCAGTCTGATTCACCTCCAGTAAAATCAATTTAAAATCCGGACTGGCAGAATAACTTTTTCTCTCCAGAAATACTTCCAGGCCCTGGCTGCGCCAGCCTGCCTGCCTTTGTATTATCTTATTATAGGATTCTATATCTTGAGTCCGACCACTGAGCCTGAGTTCTCCTGGCAGATATTTAATCTCCTGCAGGCTGCCATCCTCGCCAATTATCTTAGCTGCTGCCAGCAGCGGCTGGTGCAGGCAGGAAGCTGAAAGCTTTGATTTTCCCAGATAAAAATCCAGCCAGTAACTCATTTCTTCCAGTTCCAGTCTCAGCTGTTCTTCCTGACCCGCCTCCAGAAGAAGTTCCGGCTCTACAGCATCAAATTTTTTGATCTCTGCCCTTAAAGAAAATAAATAAAGCAGCATAACAGCTGAAACCAGCAGAGCAAAAAACAGCAGATAAGTTATTTTGCGGTCGATGCTCAGAGGATTTGGCTGCAGCAGGTTAATGCCTGAATTTCTGCTGTCCTTTTTTACAAACTTGCCCGCCCTTTCTAAGGCTGTCAGCATATTAGCTATCGAACTAAGCACAACCCAGCAGCCCCAGAGCTGGCAGCAGATTGCTGGAATTCCCGCTGCTGATAATCTTATCTGAAAGCGGATCTCTTTTTGCAGCAATCTTCAGCTGTTTCCAGTCCAGTCTCCTCCAGCAGTGGCCATTGGCAAAGTCCTCCTGCGGCAGCATATCAGGAGTTGAACTCTCAGCTGACCACCAGAGAACCTTCTTAATTGGTTCTTTTTTAAATTCCTTGCTGAGATATTCATCGGCGGATTGAATAACCTCAAGAGCAGTTAAATTATCCCGGTCAGCTACATAGTTCTTTTTAATATTACGACTAAAATATATTTTATCTGCTCCCCCGGCGGTGATAAATATATCATGTTCATAATTTTCCAGCAGCAGTGTTTCCTGACCTCCCAGCAGCGTTTTCAGCAGCAGCCAGATTGATTCACCCCTCACCGTAATTCGGTGAAGAGCGGGAAAATATTTGCCCAGCAGCTGACAGTAGCCTCTGACTAAATTTCTGGGAACTGCCACCACATATACACTGTAGCCGGTTTCTCCGGTGGACAGCATAGAATAATCCACGATAGCCTCCTGGATTTTATAAGGTACAAGCCTTTCTGCCTCAAGATAAATACATTCTTCCAGCCCTTTTTTGTTGAGCAGGGGAAATTCAAAGCTCCTGGCAAAGACAGCATTATCTGAAATGATGAGATTAATCCTTCCCGGTTTGTGGCTGATTTCAAGCTTTAATTCCTGCACTATTTCTTCCAGCAATTCAGGTTTGGCTATCACTCCGTTTTCGACAGCTCTCTCAGGAAGCTCTTTTCGAATTATCTCCACCACCTGCTCGGCAGGCCCGCTTTTTGCTTTCCTCTTCATCGAAAGGTAAATTAAATCCTGATTATCAACACAGATCGCTGCCTTCAAGTTTTTCCTCAGCATATTTTTTTACCTCCAGTAATTATTTTTGATAGGTATAGCTCTCTATAATATTCTCTCCGGATTTAAGCAGGACCTGAAAACCATTATTATCCAGCTCAAATTTAATTATCAGTGTTCTGCCATCTTGAGGCGGAAGTTCCAGCCAGATATCATTTTTATGACCGGAGATTCTGTTCATTTGGTGGGCCATTGCTATACCTGATACCATCAAAGACTCAACCTCCAGCTGCCTTTCTAGAAGTCGCTGGATATTTAATCTCCAGCGCCAGACACCGGCCAGCGACAATGTCAGCAAAGTGAAGACCAGGACTAAAATCAAAGTATGGATCAGCAGATATCCAGCTTGAGATCTGACTGGATTTTTCATTGCTCTTCCCTGCTCCCCCTAAAAACTGTCTGCTGCCTGGAAGTAGTTTCTCCCGAATCAGCGGTCCGACAGATAATGATCATTATCAATTCCTGAGAAATCCAGTCCACCCTGAAATCATCAATAACACCCAGCACGCTATCTATCCTGGTAAATTCAATTTCTTCTCCCAGCTGAGATATCTCCCTCTGAAAACCCAGTTCCAGGCCCCGGCTGGATTGATAGCTTCTATAGCGAATCCAGTGGTCTTGCAAATTCTCCTCACTGGAATTTCTCTTGACCTTCATTGTCAGGACATTTTCTTCAATATTAATCTCCGCTGCCCGGGATATTTCCCGGCTGAGCCTATTGATAATAATAAGGGTCTCTACCCCCAGAGAATTGTCTTCAATAAAGTAGTGATAGAAGGAGCCGGCCTGAATCAGTACTCCTGCCATCAGTGAAAAGATAATAGCGGCAACTGTCAGGGCAATTATCATTTCCAGCAGGGTAAAACCCTGCTCTGAGTTTTGTCTGTCAATTAGATCTTGCTTTATAATCATTTTATCTGCCCCGATCCTCATTTTGACTTTCAGAGTATGCCGGTAATTGACAGCTCTTTAGATGATCTTCCAGATGAAAAAATCCAGTTTTTCCCTTTTCCAGCTGATTACCAGCTGATAGATTCTGCCCTGATTGGCAAAAAACTGGTTGAGAGAAAAATAAATATTTACCTCCTGCAGGTAATTCAGATCTAAAGCCTGAGAGAAGTTAAAATTATAGTTTATGAGATCCTCAACAGTCAATTCCTGACAGCAGGCCGGCAAAACCGCTCCAGCGCTGATGTTAGCAATAATCTCCTGCCCCAGAATAGTTCCCTGAGTATAGAAATTTTCCTGCTGCTCCAGCCTCTCCTGAAGAGATCCGGCGGTGATAAACACCCTGCCCCAGCTTAAAATAATCATCAGAAGTATTGCCAGGGCTATCATAACCTCAATCAGAGTAAAACCCCGCTCATCATCGGCTGGAATAGATCCTGCCCCTGTTGTTGACAACAACTTCCCGGCTGTAGCCCTGATATTTAAAGCCCAGCGAGCCGCTGCTGGCTGTGCCCTGTCCGGTAAAGCTGATAGGAGTAAAATCTTCATCTTTAACTTCCTCTCCTTTGAAATGTAAAATCAATCTGCTGTCAAAATATTCCCGGTAGACAATCTCTCTTTCCTCAACCGGCTGTCCGGCATAGGCCAGCCTGGTCAGATGATATTCCTGAAAACCGGCCCTGGGCTCCTCTCTCTGCAGAGCAGGATTGAAGGTAATTGCAAAACTCTTATTTTCCAGCAGAGCCTGCTGGCGGATGGTATTCAGCTGAAGCATAAGCTGCCCCAGCTGGTCATCCACCAGAATCCGGGCGAGCAGATGCTGCTGCTGGAAGTTAACTCCCAGCAGCAGCGCAGCTATCAGCAGTACGGCGATGATTTCAATTAGCTTCATATCTGTCAGCTCACTTATTTTGATTATTGAGGAATATTATCCACCCTTTCTCTTGCAACCCCGGCACTACTGCTGCTGATTGTTAATCTGATATAATCTCCCTCAGAGTCATCTTTAACATAAATTAAAAAAGTGTAGTCTTTATCATTATTTTCAAGAGTATATTCTGCACCAGTAACAAGTTCATAATCTTCTCCAATTTCATTTACATAAGCTAAGAGGTGATTAAACTCGGCAACAATGCCCCCTATCTCTTCTGTTTGGGGATAAACATATTCATTATCAAGATAATACTGTTCCAGAGCCAGCTGCAGACCGGATAGCTCCATCTGCAGGGCTGCCACTTCAGCATTATCCCGGGCCTGCATGATATGAGGAGCTCCCACACCTACCAGAATACCGATAATAACCAGCACCACCATCATTTCAATCAGGGTAAAACCGGATTGACTTTTAAACATGATTTTTCCCTCCTGTTCTTGATTTAAAAGCAAACAGCTAAAACAAAAAACTCATGTCCTGAAACAATTTCCAGATCGGATTTAACAGAAGCAGAGCTGTTATCCCCACGGCGGCTGAAAGCAGCAGGACAGTTAGAGGTTCCACCCGGGACAGCCCCTTTTCCATTAATCTCCGGCTTTTCTCCTGATAGTATCTGCCGGCAAAAGCTACTGCATAATCCATTCTCCCGGTATTCTCCCCGGTTCTCAAAATCTGCCAGCAGCTATCATGAAGAGGCAGCCATTTCTCCAGTGAAACCGATAGTTTTTCACCTCCCTCAATCATTCTTATCACTTCTCCGATTCGATTTATAAAATACCGGCTGCCGGTCAGAGAGGCAGCTGCTTCCAGTGAGCTGCAGATTTCTCTGCCGGATCTTTGGCATAGGCTGAATCCCTGAAGAAAGATTGCTGTATAATAACAGGAGTAAAAGCGACCCAAAAAGGGAATTTTCAAGAGAAGTTTTGTCCGATAATTATCTCCTAAAATATATTTATAGCCGAAATATACAATTGGTGGCAGCAGAAAGGGCAGCATTATCAATAATCTACCTGTCAGAGGATGCTGGGAGCTGGAGATAACAAGACTGACAGCCAGGGGGAGTTCCAGAGATAGATCCCGGTAGAGGCCTGCCATGACTGGAAGAACAAAATAAATAATTATCAGAACAAGTCCGGAAAAGGCTATAAGACTGATGCAGGGATAATAGAGTTTGCCCTTCAATTTTTCGGTAAATTCATCCTGGTATTCATAGTATTCCACCAGCTCTTTCAGCACTTCAGACAAATTGCCCCGGTCTGAACCCAGCAGAAAGAGATCAAGAAAAAACTTTGGCAGCAGTCCTCTTAGGTGGGCTGCTGCTGTCTCAGGATTATACCCCATCTCTAAATCTCTGGTAAAAAGACCGAGTTTGAGGGCAAATTTGCTATCCCATTCTTCCCTGCTGGTAAATCTAGCGGCCTGCTGCAGGGTAAAACCTCCTTCCAGGTACATCAACCACTGCCTGGCTAATCTCCCGGCCCGGACAATCTTTTTCATTAAAGAACCCTCCTGATCTCGGCAGCTGAGGTTATCCCCTCTGCCACCTTATTTTGCCCATCTTCTTTAAGACTGACAAAACCCCTGATAACTGCCCTGCTTTCAATGGTCCGGCTGTCTGCACCCTGCTGGATTAAACTATCGAGCTCCGGACCTATTTTGAGGACTTCCTGGATTCCTGTTCTTCCCAGAAATCCGGTCCCCCGGCACCGGCTGCAGCCTTTGCCCGAACAGAGCTGACAAAAACAGCGGATCAGTCTCTGGGCTATCACGCCACGGAGAGTATCGGCAATTAAAAAAGCGGGAAGGCCCATCTCGGTCAATCTGGTAACAGCGCCTGCAGCACTTGTGGTATGCAGGGTGCTCAAAACAAGGTGACCGGTAAGTGCAGCTCTGACAGCCATGCTGGCTGTTTCAAAATCTCTAAGCTCACCAACCATTATGATATCAGGGTCCTGCCGGAGAACTGCTCTAAGATAGGAATCGAATTTTTCACCAGCTGCAGTATTAACCTGAATTTGGTTGACTCCATCGAGCTTAATTTCCACCGGATCCTCAAGGGTAACTATATTTAAAAGCTCAGAATTAAGTTCATCCAGGGCGGCAAAGAGAGTGGTGGTCTTTCCGCTTCCTGTAGGGCCGCTTAACAAAATCATCCCCTGACTTGCAGCAAATATTTTTCGAGCCAGCTTTAAATTATCAGCACTCAATCCCAGCTCTTCCAGCCTAAATAGTTTGCTGTTAGAGCTTAAAATCCTTAAAACTGCCTTCTCCCCATAAATGGTAGGAATTATTGAAACTCTGATATCTTCTGCTGAATTTACTTCACTGGTAAGCGAGCCCTCCTGTAATTTTCTGGTGCTGGTTATATCAAGCTCCGCCAGAATTTTAATCCGGGAGATTATTCCCTGAACTAAATCAACAGGATAACTGTATCTATCCTGCATAACCCCGTCTATTCTAAATCTGATTCTGCCGCTTTTTCTCTGAATTTCAAAGTGAATATCACTGGCTTTAAGCTCCCCGGCTTCCCGCAGCAGGCTGCTAAGATAGTTGCTGATACCACGATTCCCTGCCCCATCGAGTTTAGAAACTTCAGCTCCAGGACCTTCTAAAGAAAAACGAAAGCGAGATTCCCCTATGAAGAGCTCTGCCCGGGGATGAGAATTTTCACCGGTCATCCTGATTCTTCCTTTCTTTTTATGGAATAATTTACTAATTCTCCCTCTGTTAAATTTTTCCTGCAAAATATTGGTTAATTTTTATCATTTTCTTAAAAAAATTTGGGATTAAATAAAAAAACTGCCGATAAAGACCGGCAGCTCAAGTATTTTTAAAAAAAATTATTTATTAAACTTTTTTTAAAAAAATTTCATATAATATTTGAAGATTTTTCAGGCCCGCTCAAACATTGATAATGAGAGCAAAACATGCTAATTAGGTTTATTCTGGATCTCCTGGATAAATCAAATCCTTTTCTGGCTTCCCTCCTCTTCTCTTTTTAACTTTTACAAGCTTCTTTCCTCTGTTATATCTCCGGCAGCAAATCCCGGGTGAAATAATCAGCAGAACAGGCATCATCGCGGTCAGCAAACCAGATTTTATCAGCCTCCCGGGCCTGAAATAAAAGCATGCGGGAACCATCTTCCCAGAAACAACCTCGCTCCCTGGCCAGTTTAAGCAGCCGGGAAAGAGGTTTACCATAACTTAGATCAAAGACTGCTGTCCTCTCCTTAAGCCCCTTCTCTGCCCCGGGGAAGAGTTTTCCCTGCCAGCCCAGAGTGGTGGCATCTACTACGAGATCTACCTCACTGACAATCTCTGCCTGCTCCTGGGTTTCCCAGCCTCTTATCAGCAGCTGACAATCAGCATAATTTTTAAAATCATCCTTTAATCTAACAGCCTTCTCCCGGGTTCGATTGCTGAAATAGAGTTTTTTCATGCCTGACTCCAGACAGGCAAGAGTAACCGCCCGGGCTGCACCGCCAGCACCCAGAATCAGGGCAGAATTTATAGGAAATGGAACATAGTTCTGCCATTCAGTCAGCAGCTCCTTGACAGCCAGAAAATCAGTATTATAACCGATCAAACCCTGCCGGGAAAGCTTTATGGTGTTAACCGCTCCTATCCTGCTGGCTCCCTGTTCCAGTCGATCCAGCCGGGGAATTACATCCTCTTTGTAGGGATTGGTCACATTAACACCCACAAATTTTAGAGCTCTGATACCCTGCAGGGCAGCTGCAAGCTCCTCAGGTTCCAGAGAAAAGGCCAGGTATACAGCTGGCCAGCCCCTCTTCTGGTAGACACTATTATGGATGATAGGTGACAGGCTTTTATCTGTGCTGCGGCCAAAAAGTCCCAGAATTTCAGAGGGCTCAAGCATCAAATCTAAAAAATTATCGGACCCTTCTTCTCTCTTCTTCTCCCTGCTTTTTGAATTCTTCATCTCTTCACCTGCCTGACTGTTTTTTTAGGAAACCTTTGCCAGTATATATATTCTCTAGCAGTTTAATTTATTCTCAATTCGTGTTATATATCCTCAATTAGACCTGCCAGCCTCTCTTCATCTAACAGTACAATTTTTCGATCCTTCATTTTAATTAAACCTTCATCAATTAAGCTGTTCAAAGTCTTGGTTACAGTAACCCGGGATGCTCCCAGAAGATCAGCGATCTCCTGATGGGTTAAAATTAAGTCAACCACAGTCCCCTCTTCAGCTGGTCGGCCAAAATCTCTGGCAAATCTCTGCAGCAGGTTGATCAATCTTCCGGTAGCATCGTGAAATACCAGCTCTCTCACCTGGCTTGCCAGCAGCCTGGTTTTTTTAGAAAGAGCATCGATTATCTTCAGAGCCATCCGGGGCTGTTTCATGATCATTTTTTCTAGCTTTTCCCAGTCCAGTATCATCAACCGGGCCCTTTCGGTAACTTCAGCAGTTACCGGATGGGGGTTATTGTCAAACAGGGATATTTCACCAAAAATATCCCCGGCCTGAAGAATGGTCATAACTTTCTCCCTTCCCTCACTGGATAGCATGGTTAATTTAACCCGACCCTCAACCAGGAGATAGAGGTTTTTATCGCTGTCATCTTCAAAAAATATTATCTCACCCGGACGATATTTCTTGACATAACCCTGCTGGCAGATCATTTCTATCTCTTCATCATCGAGCAGAGCAAAAACAGCAAGCTCTCGCAGGCATTTTTGAGTCGAATCACTGTTATTTTGAGCCATCTTCTTCATCTCCCCCCGGACTATTTACCATACACTTCTCACAGTAACCATAAAACTTCAGGTGATGATCCACGGTGGTAAAGGAGTATTCCTTCTCCAGTCTTCTCTCAAATTCTTCCAGATCTTCATCACTGAATTCTAAAATTTTATCACAATTCAAGCAGATCAAATGATGATGATGTTCTTCTTCAAAATCAACCAGCTCGTAATGCTTGAATTTACTGTCAAATTCCAGCATGTGAACAATACCCAGCTCGCAAAATATTTCCAGATTACGATAAATTGTGGCCAGGCCAATCTCGGAATTGATCTCCTGAACCTCCTGGTACAGCCGATCTGCTGAAAAGTGTTTTTCTCTATTTTCAACAAGAACTTTTAAAATATCACGTCTCTGTGAGGTTAACTTGTAATTGTTATCCGATAGAATCTGTTCATATTTGCTCATCAAACCCGGCATCAAATCTTCCCCCTTATTTATAAATGAATTTAAAAGATTCAGGCTTTTATTATCTTAATCTTTTATATAAAAATGAACTTCCTACTAGCAATGTAACTTTTTTAAAAATATAGTTGATATTAATCATTACATCCAGTAAATTTCTTATTGACTTATATATGAAAAATATGTATAATATAATTAAGGTTAAATTGTCGAAATATGCAATTAGGGGGATAAAAATGAAATCAACTGGAATAGTCAGAAAAATTGATGATCTCGGCCGCATGGTTATTCCCATCGAACTCAGAAAAACCATGAACATTGATAAAAAAGATCCCATGGAGATTTTTGTGGATAATGACAAAATAATTCTGCAAAAATACGAACCGGCCTGTATATTCTGCGGCAGTGCTAAAAACACCTCCGACTTCAAGGGAAGAATCATCTGCGGAGAATGCATTGATAAAATGAAGGATGAACTTTAGTTAATATAAACTTCAGGAATTTTGATTCATTTATGATAATTTTTTGTAAAGAGCAGCATCAATAGAGATGCTGCTCTTTATCTTTTCTCTGGTTTTTTGCTACTTGTTAAATACTATTGTTATTGAGCAAAAACATGCCCTCCAATTCTTCTTACTACAGGACGATTTGATATCCAGGCTAGATTGGTGGCAATCTGAGGATTATAAAAAAATATAGACTTATGGGTGGGGTCAAAACCCAGCAGAGCAGCCCGGGCTGCTTCAAAGGCCGCATCATTGGGATAGAGGTTTGCCTGACCATCCATAAGGGAGCTGAACTGTCCTTCCTCGATTATAACCTCTCTGACTGTATCCGGAAATCTCTCATCCTCAACCCGGTTGCGGATTACCGAACCTACAGCTACCATACCCTCAAAGGGCTCACCCCGGGATTCAGCATGTATTACCCGGGCCAGCAGCAGTATCTCCTCCCGGGAAACTTCCAGAACACTTATAAGTTCATCTTCCTGAGAAAATTCACGAAGAGTACTTTCACATACCCTGCCTGTGATTTCTAGTTCATGCTCTGTCTGAAAGGCTTCAACTGCAGCTCTGGTGTTGGGTCCATATAAGCCATCTATTCTATCATTATAAAATCCTTTATCTGCCAGCTTTCGCTGAAGAATCGCGACATCTCCACCCCGGTCTCCCTGTTCCAGTAAGCGCTGACCCAGCACCAGGTTCTGCTGGTCAGCCTGAAGGTCATCGATTGTGATGGCAACAGTTATAAACAGCAAAAACAACAACACAATGAACTTATTTCTGATCATAAAAAACTCTCCTCCTTTTCTGCTGCAGCTATCTCTTTCTTCTATTTAGCTGCTCGGTCTTTCAGCACTCCAATCCTTCGTCATATACTATTTTAACAGGAAACTTCTCCTTAAAATCATCTAAAATTTCAAGAACCTGAGAGCGTGTTCCCTCTGTCACATCAAGGTTTATCAAACCCTGTTCAGCCTCATGCAGGGTCAGCATTGCTATCCCTTCATAGGATTTAAAGACCATGTCAACAAAAACAACCTCTTCAGGAGGAATAACAGCTTTAATTTTCAGGGTATCTTCTTGATTTATATTTTTCTCAATCATAATATTGCTTCCTCAATCAGGAGCAGTTTGAGCGGCGGATTATATAATTTTCTCCGATTGGTCTCTGCACTCCAACCTTAACTATGCTCTCTGGATGGGGCGCCTCTTCCACCGCTTCTCCCTCATTATTTAAAATTACCTCGATTTTCTGTTTAAAAATATCTCCTCCGGGTCCAAAAAATTCTACCTCATCTCCCTGACAGATTTTGTTCTTAATCCTAACTATTGCCAGACCGGGATCAGGTAAAAAGCCCTTTACCTGTCCTAAATATTTATAATCTCTGATATAGGACGAATCAGCGTAATTCTGACCCTGTTCTCCGGGATTACCATGAAAAAAACCTTTCGTATACGGGCGGTGGCTTACTTTATCAAGTTCATCCTTCCATTCCTGTTTCACGACAAAACCTTTAGGATCATCGGCATAACTATCCAGGGCCTGACGATATACTCCAGTAACAGTGGCTACATAATGAATGCTTTTCATCCTTCCTTCAATCTTCAACGACTCAATCCCCAGTTCAATTAATTCCGGTATCTCTTCCAGCAAATTGAGGTCTCGGGAATTCATTATATAAGTTCCTTTATCACTATCATCAACAGGAAAATACTGACCCGGTCTTTTTTCTTCCATTAAACTGTATTTCCAGCGGCAGGGCTGGGCGCAATTTCCCCGATTGGCATCCCTGCCGGCAAGATAATTACTTAACAAACAACGGCCGGAATAGGAGATGCACATGGAACCGTGAATAAAGACTTCCAGTCCGGCACTGGTTTGGGATTTAATCTCTGCAATCTCATCCCGGCTTAATTCCCTTGCCAGTATAACTCTCTCTACCCCCTTTTCCTCCCAGAACCTGACACTGGCCCAGTTAACGGTGTTGGCCTGGGTGCTTAAATGAATGGGTAAATCCAGATTTTTTTCGGCAATAAGATATAAAACTCCAGGATCAGATACTATGACTCCATCAATATCTAGCTCGGAAAGAAAGTCAAAAAATTCCAGGATTTTCTCCAGGTCCTGGTTATGGGGAATTATATTAAGCGTTAAATATATTTTTTTATTTCTCTGATGTACATACTCAGCTGCTTCCAGCAGCTCCTTTCTGGAAAAATTATCAGCTTTAGCTCTGAGTCCAAACTCTCTGCCTCCACAGTAAACTGCATCAGCACCATAATCGAGAGCAATTTTCAGCTTGCTCATATTCCCGGCAGGTGCCAGCAGTTCAGGAAGTTCCATGCTATTACCCCCCAGTTAATCCTGTTTAGGATAGGTTATTTATTTATACTGATAGTTTAGCGGTTAAGCCTTTCCCTCTGCTGTTCAAGGTGCTCCTGATAGCTTCTGGTAAAAACGTGACTTCCATCAGGTAGAGCAAAATAAAACAAATAATCGTTATCTTCAGGTTCCAGAGCTGCAGCCAGGGATTCCCCCCCGGGACTGGCAATAGGACCGGGAGGAAGTCCCTCAACCAGATAGGTGTTATAGCTGGAATCAATCTCAAGATGGCGGTATAAAACTCTATCTACCCTTTCGGGGAGAACATACTGAACTGTTGCATCAAGCTGCAGGCGCATATCCTGACTTAATCTATTGTATATAACCCCGGCAATTCTGGGTTTTTCTTCTGTCAGATTTGCTTCCTTTTCTATAAGAGAAGCAACTGTCACATAATCAGCAATTTCCAGGTTATGATTGCTGCCTCCCTGCTGCTCAATTTCCTTCTCTAATCGCTCCAGCCACTCGCTTTCAAATCTCTTTATCATGACAGCTAAAATTTCTTCAGGAGAAAAATCATAGGGGAAAATATAGGTATCGGGGTAAAGAAAACCCTCCAGCTTCCATTTGACCAGATTTTCATCCGGCAGATAATCTCTTTCCAGAGTTTCATCCTCCAGGGACTGCCTGATCACTTCAATATCAAAATCTGTTTGTCGGGCCAGTCTTTCTGTGATTTCTTCCAGGGTAAATCCTTCAGGAATGGTGATTCTAAAACTGGCTGCCTCACCTCTTCTAATTTTATCAGCCACCTCTAACATCCCGTCATTTTCTGAAAAAATATAGGTACCGGCCTGTAAATTCCCCTGGTAATCATTCAGCAAAATATATATTTCAAAAAGACGCCGGGAGTTTATAATTCCTGTATTCTCCAGCTGTGCAGCTATCTCTCTGAGAGAACTTCCCCGGGTTATCCTGACGGGATTAGAAAACCCCTCTTCAGTATCAGCTAAAGCCGGCCCGGGCTGGAGTTGATAATCTATTCTAAAGAAAATCCCGGCTGCCATTACTACCAGAAGAAAAATAACAGCGGCTTTCTTCAATGCCTTACCCTCCTGTAAATACAAAAAAATATATATAATTGGTTTTAATTTGCTGAAAAAATTAAAAAATATCAGAACAAACACATATTTGACAGCTTAATCAGTCTTTCTACTTTTGCTTCTTCTTTTGATATCACTTTTCCCCGGATTGAGCAAGGTAATAATGACGGGAAACAGCCGCAAACTCTTCATCATCTTCAATTACAGCTAAAATTTCTTCTTCATTTTCTTTAACAATCTTCATTAGGAGAGCTTCCTGCTGGGCCAGTTCCTCCACCTTATCCTCTGAAGGCGAGAGAATACAGTAATCCTGTCCTTCATAGCTGAATTTATCCTGGAGATAAAACCTGTACTCCTGGTCATCTTCCTGTAATACCAGTTCACCCCGTTCACCATCATACCAGAAACAGGGATCATTATCCCGATTATCCCGGATATTTTTATCTTTTTTAGACATTATTTTCTTTGCCTCCCTGATTTTTCGCTAGATATCTCTGTAATATAATTGAGGCAGCAAGCTTATCCCGTTTCTTTTTCCGGTCAGCCCTGCTGACATCCCCTGCCAGCAAAATTTTTTCCACTTCTGCACTGCTTAATCTCTCATCCTGCAATACTACCGGGACCTCAAATCTATCATCCAGTATCTCTTTAAATTTCCGGGAAATATCCGCCCGGCAGCCTTCGGTGCTGTCCATATTTAAGGGCATACCTAAAACAATCAGAGAAACCTGATATTCTTCAATGATATCTGCTAAATCCTGCAATACCTGTTTTGTATCGTTGTTGGGGATTGCTTTTAAAGGCTGTGAAGTTATCCTGAGTGCATCACTGACAGCCAGCCCTATTCTTTTATCCCCGTAATCAATAGCCAGTACCCGCAAAACAGCCTCCTTTAGTACATTGATACCTGATTTCAATTATCCTAGTATATCATTATACCTTTCGGTCTCTTTAATTGCAAGTCCTATTTTTCCTCACTATCTAACCTTGCTGGAGCTGAGAATAAAAAGAACCCGCTGATTTTTTATCAGCGGGAACTATAAGTGTATATCTACCTTAAATGAATCTTTGACAAAAATAATCAGGAGCAGTGTTATTCCCCAGGAGATTCATTCTTTCATATAACTGGATATCAGCTCTTCCAGAATATCATCGCGGTCTACTGTCCGGATCATGGTCCGGGCATCCTTATAACTGGTTATATAGGCTGGATCACCGGAAATAAGATATCCCACGATCTGATTTACCGGGTTATAGCCCCTTTCTTCCAGAGCGTAAAAAACCCTTTTAAGAACATAACCTGCTTCGCTTTCTTCTCCGCTTAAATCAAAGTCAAACTTCATGGTTTCACTGATTTTACGCTTTTCCTGCTCGGTCATAATTACAACCTCCAGAGAATCTTATTATATTTTAGAAACATGCACCAGAAATTACCGGCTGCCACTGCCTGCTATTAGTTGACGGGCCAGCTCAAAGGCTTCCGCAAGTTTTTCCGGCTGATCTCCTCCAGCCTGAGCCATATCAGGGCGCCCACCCCCTCCACCTCCGGTAACAGCAGCAATCTGACCAATTAAATCTCCAGCTTTATAACCTTCTTCAATTAAATCCGAAGTCACCCGGGCAACAAAGAAAATGCTGCTGTCATCAACCAGAGCCAGAATTACTATTCCGCTGGTTATTTCCTCAATGATTTCATCACTTAAATTTCTCAGAGCTTCTTTATCAATGCCTTCTATCCGGGACAGCAGCACCGGAACACCATCAATCTCTTCCATCTCTCTAATCATCTCTTCAGCTTTACTGTCAGCCAGTCTGTCCTGGAGGGATTTCAGCTTTCTCTTTAAATCATTATTTTCTTTCTGCAGCTGAGAAATTCTTCCAGGTAAATCAGCAGGTTCAGCTTTTAAGTTCTCTGAAACTTCCTGAAGCAGGTCCTCCTGATTCTCGATCAGTTCCAGAGCGGCCAGGCCGGTTTTTGCTTCTATCCTTCGAACCCCTGCAGCTATTGAGCTCTCCTGAAAAATCTTAAAGAGCCCAATTTCTCCCGTGGCAGAAACATGGGTACCTCCGCAGAGTTCCAGGCTGTAATCCCCGGTCTGAACGACCCGCACCTCTTCCTCATACTTGTCTTCAAAAAGAGCCTGGGCTCCTCTTTTCCGGGCCTCCTCTACTGAGGTTTCATAGGTCTGCACCGGCAAATTGGCCATGATCTTGCGGTTAACCTCTCTTTCCAGACTTCGCAGATCCTCTGAGGTTAAAGCCTCAAAATGAGTAAAGTCAAACCTAAGCCTTTCCGGTGCCACCAGAGAACCGGACTGATTAACATGAGATCCCAGAAGATTCATCAACGCCTGATGCAGCAGATGGGTAGCTGTATGATTGCGAGCGGTAGCCTGTCTCAAATCCTTCATTACCGCTGCCCTGACCTGCTGATCAATCTGCAGCCTGCCCTGCTTGATCTCAACTATTGCCACATTAAAACCATTTTTCTGCTGCACATCACTAACCAGTGCTTCCAGTTCATTCTCTTCAGCTGTCAGGCGGCCTTTGTCTCCAACCTGTCCTCCGCCTTCAGCATAAAAAGGAGAAGAGCTCAGAATAACCTCTCCCTCTTCTCCGGGATTAAGACTCTTAACTTCCTCTCCCTGGCTGATAATTGCCAGCACTTTTCCCTCTGTTTCCAGGTTATGATAACCGACAAATTCCTGCTCAACCTCAATTTTTTTCACAAGCTTTTCATAAACTTCTCCCGCCTGTCCAACAAAACCCCCGGACTGCCTGGCCTGACGGGCTCGCTGGCGCTGTTTTTCCATTTCATTATTAAAACCTTCCAGATCTATCTCCAGACCCTCTTCCTCCAGGACATCTCTGGTTAAATCCGGCGGGAAGCCATAGGTATCATAAAGCTCAAAGGCCTCCTCACCGCTGAGCCGGGAACGATTCTCATTTTTTAAAGCAGCAATCTTGTCCTCTAATATATCTAGTCCCTGGTCCAGAGTATTAAGAAACCTTTCTTCTTCTGAATGAACCCCCCGGGAAATATGCTGCTGCTGATCCTTGATTTCAGGATAGGCCTCCTCCATTATATTTGCCACACTGGAGATCATATCATAAAGGAAAGGTTTTTGAAAATCAAGCTTTAAACCATAACGGGAAGCCCGGCGCAGCAGCCTTCTGATTACATAACCCCTGCCCTCATTGGAAGGGAGAGCACCATCAAGAACAGCCATGGTAATGCCTCTGAGATGGTCAGCAATAACCCGAAAAGCAGTCCTGGTTTCTTCATTAGAATTATAACTGTAACCGGAGAGCTGGCTGATTTCTTCCAGCAGAGGCATAATAATATCTATTTCATAGTTTGATTTTGTGCCCTGCAGCACCGATGCAGTGCGCTCTAAACCCATTCCTGTATCGATATTCTTCTGGGGTAATTCGAGATACTCCCCTTCTTCAGTATAATCATACTGGGTGAATACCAGATTCCAGAGTTCAAGATAGCGATCACCTTCTCCGCCCAGTACATCCTCCGGTCCGGTTCCAAACTCAGGACCCCGATCGATGTGAATCTCAGAGCAGGGCCCACAGGGACCGGTCCCTATCTGCCAGAAATTATCCTTTTTGCCCATCCTGACTATTCTGGTCTCCGGCAATCCAATCTTCTCCTGCCAGATTTTAAAGGATTCATCATCATCTTTATATATGGTAGCAATCAACTTATCCTCCGGCAGATTTAAAACCTCTGTTACATACTCCCAGCCCCAGGCAATTGCCTCCTCTTTGAAATAATCGCCAAAGGAAAAGTTTCCCAGCATCTCAAAAAAAGTATGGTGACGGGCTGTTCTCCCTACATTCTCGATATCCCCGGTTCTGATACATTTTTGACAGGAAGCCATCCGGTAGTGAGGTGGAGTTTCCTGACCGCTAAAAAAGGGCTTCAGAGGAAACATTCCGGAATTAACCCAGAGAACCGTGGGATCATTTTTCGGTATCAGAGGTGCGCTGTCAACTACCAGATGATCCTTACTCTTAAAAAAATCCAGATAGGACTGTCGTAAATCATCAGTTAACATCGTTAATCTCCCCTTGTAATTCTGGCAAAACGTCTTTTTCCAATCTGCAGGATCATATCGTCTTCAATCGGCACATCATAATCGATCGTTTCTATCTTTTCATCATCCAGGGTAACCGCACCCTGTTTGATTAAACGACGAGCCTCGCTGTTACTGTCGACCAGCCCCGTGGCAGAGATTAGTTTAACAATCCAGAGCCTGCCATTATCGAGCTGCCCGGCAGGAATGGAAACTTCCGGCATATCTTCCGGCTTCTCACCTTCGGAAAAAACTCTGGCAAACTCCTGAGCAGCCTTCCGGGCCTTTTTGCTGTCATGAAAATTGCTGACTATTTTCTCGGCCAGATATTTTTTAACCTCCATGGGGTTAACTTCTTCATCCTCTAATTTTTCTCGCTGCTCCTCTACCTGGGCAGGTGTAAGATCAGTGACCAGCTCAAAATAGCGAATTATCAAATCATCAGGAAGAGACATTACTTTTCCATAGATGGTATCAGGGCTTTCATTAATTCCGATATAATTATCAAGGCTTTTGCTCATCTTCTGGGTTCCATCCAACCCTTCCAGCAGAGGCATCATCATGACCACCTGGGGATCCTGTTCAAACTCCCGCTGTAAGCGGCGGCCGACCAGCAGATTAAACCTCTGATCGGTACCCCCCAGTTCAACATCAGCATTCAGAGCTACCGAATCATACCCCTGCAGCAGAGGATAGAAAAATTCGTGGATAGCAATTGGCTTATTATCATCCATTCTGGTGGCAAAATCATCCCGTTCCAGCATTCTAGCTACGGTGTAACGAGAGGCAATATTAATAATATCTTCCAGCATCAACTCTCCCAGCCAGCTGCTGTTAAAATGAAGAACCGTTTTTTCGGAGTCCAGCACCCGGGAGAACTGCTCCTGATAGGGGCGGGCATTTTCCTTTACCTCTTCTTCGGTCAGCTGTTTTCTGGTTTCAGATTTACCGCTGGGATCACCGATCATACCGGTGAAATCGCCTATTATCAGATGAACTTCATGACCAAGATCCTGAAATTGTTTGAGCTTATTGAGAACTACAGTATGACCTAAATGAATATCCGGGGCTGAAGGGTCCAAACCCAGTTTAACCTTTAACGGTCTATCGTTCCTGTGGCTTTCTAGCAATCTTTTTTTTAAATCTTCTTTTGTAATCAAATCCGCTACTCCCTGGGTTAGAATCTCCAGTTCCCGGTTTATCTCCTTCAGCTCTGAACCTGAAATTTCCAGGCTTTCCTCAAAATTTTCCGCCTCATCTTCTGCTAATTTAAGATTTTTATTTTTATCAGCCTGACTATTTGCTGCCATTATATTCTCCGGCGATCAGCCGGATAACCACCTCCTGTTTGAATTTCAGCTAAACTTTTTTGCTATTAATTAAACAAAGAAATTGTTTATTGACCATTCTATTTTTGTCCGGTAAAAACTCTATCAACATCAGAAAGATTAATTTTTTTTAGCTATCTTTTAATATGGCTCGTTTAATATGGCTCATTTTAATTTCCTTGTTGCTGATCTAATTCCGGATAATTGTCTTCGCTGGCTGGACCTTATTATTAGCACTGAAAGAAATAATACATCTGTCAATAACGGCTTGTTTGCTTGCAACTACTTGACAACATGTAATTTGAAAAGAGCCTTTAATATTTACAATAAATAATTTACAATAAATATGCAAAAACTATTAGCAGGAAGAAAGTTTATCAGAAAAACTTTAGAAATATGCTGTAAACCAGAGCTTTGACTTCACTAACATTCCCACATATGCTATAATTATATCAGAATGATTTTTTTCTAACAAGGTGTTAGAGAATCTTTATTTATGTTATAATGTATAAATGCAGGATAATTATTTATTTAAGAACTTTTTGGAGGTGAAAGCTGTGGCCCGCCACAGCAAAAATGAAAACAAAAATACTTCCAGACTAAACTGGAGGCTATACATCTTTACTTCTCTGATTCTGCTTTTTTTCCTGGCTTTGGGAACCGTCCTGGGCGGCCTCTACTTTATCGTCAGCGAAACCCCGGATATCTCCGACTACCGGGGCGGACGGCAGAGCACCATGATATACAGCAGTGACGGCACCCTGATCAACAGCCTCTATCAGGAAAACAGAGTTTACGTCACCCTGGATGATATTCCCCGGGAACTGCAGCAGGCCATCGTGGCTATTGAAGACCATAATTTTTACGATCATCACGGAGTCGACCTGGTCGGCATAAGCAGAGCTTTGATAACCAATATAGCCGAAGGAAGGATAGTTCAGGGGGCCAGCACGATCACCCAGCAGCTGGCCCGGGAGGCCCTTTTAAGTCAGGAGAAGACCGTCTTCCGTAAGCTTCAGGAGATTTACCTGGCCCTGCAGTTTGAAAGGCTCTACACCAAATCCGAAATTCTGGAAATGTACTTAAATGAAATATTTTTCGGCCACAGCGCCTACGGTGTGGAGGCCGCTTCCCAGCAGTATTTTGGCAGATCCGTATCCGAGCTCAATCTAAGCGAATCGGCCCTGATCGCGGCCCTGCCCCGCTCTCCCAATTACTACTCGCCCTTCAACAATGAAGATGCCGCTCGAAGCCGCCGTAACGTGGTCTTAAACCGCATGCAGCAGCTCGGCTATATAGATGAAGATGAATTTCAAACGGCCCGAACGGCCGAAATTGAGCTTCATCCCGACGGTCGCAGGCAGGTGGATGAGAGCGCTCCCTACTTTGTCCGCTACGTCAGAGATCAGCTGCTGAGGATGTTTGGCGCACAGGAGGTTTACGGCGGCGGTTTGGAGGTTTATACCACCATCGACCTTGATAAACAGAAAAAAGCAGAGGAGGCTTTTCAGCAGGCCCTGCAGGAGGGTATTATCCCCTCCCATGAAAGGGACGGTGAAATCGCCAATATCCAGCCTCAGTACGCCTCCCTTTCCCTGGACCCCACCACCGGAGAGATTAAGAGCATGATCGGCGGTCGGGGCGATGATCAGTTTAACCGGGCCACTCAGGCCGCCCGGCAGCCGGGTTCGGCCTTTAAGCCCTTCGTTTATACCAGAGCAATCCAGGAGGGTTATTACCCCGCTTCGATAATCAGCGATATTCCCAGGCCGGCCTTCCGTTCCGACACAACCTACGAAATCTGGCCGGTTAACTTCGGACATGAATATCACGGCATGGTCTCTCTGCGCCAGGCTCTGGCCTCTTCCCTCAATGTGGCGGCAGTAAATATGATTGAAAGTGTAGGAGTGGAGGAAACTATTGAAACCGCAAAAAATATGGGCATTACAACCTTCCAGCCCCAGGATTACTATGAAGATCATCTTTCGCTGGCCCTGGGCGGCTTAACCAGAGGGGTAACACCTTTAGAAATGTCTTCAGCCTACGGTATTTACGCCAATGAAGGAGTCTGGATCGAGCCCCACGCCATCAAGCGGGTCGAAAACAGACGGGGCGATGTCCTCTACGAGGCCAATCCTCAAAAAAGGGTTGTCCTGGAGGAAGAAGATAACTATCTCATGCTCAGCATGCTGCGTTCGGTAGTCACCGACGGTACCGGCTGGCGGGCCGATCTGGGCCGCCAGATAGCCGGCAAGACCGGGACAACCAATAGGTTTACCGATTCCTGGTTTGTCGGTTTTATTCCTGAACTGGTAACTACCGTCTGGATCGGTGAGGATTCACCGCGACCGATGACCTATCCCACCGGCAGAATTACCAGCGGCCAGTCCGTTCAGCTCTGGACTAAAATAATGGAGCCGATTCTTGAGGATATACCTGAGACAACCTTTAACCGTCCTCAGGACATCATCTCCCTGGAAGTTGATCCCGCCACCGGACTTTTGGCCTCGGATAATCCCGGACAATCCGTCAATGAGGTCTTCAGAATGGACAATACTCCCGGCGAACGCAGTCCCCTCCAGGGAAGAATTGACACCGTCAGGCTTGACCGGGAAACTTTAAAACTGGCCACCGATCAGACTCCGGCAGATCGGATAATCTCCGTTGATTATCTGGTGGACAGCGGCATCGTGCTCGGCCCCATTGATTTCGCCTTCGGACAGAACAGCCCTCCCGGGGGAGGACGTCAGCCGATCAGCGGAACCTATCAGGCCAGAAGCGGCATGCCGGTTCTCGAGATAGATCCCGAAACGGGGATTCCGGAAGCCGATGAAGCCGGGGAATACAGCTATCTCCGGTTAACCGGTGAAACCGCGGATGGGGGCAGTCCCCTTGACATTCCCGAACTCGGCGATCAAACCCCGCAGGATATAACTCCCGCTCCCGAAAGCGTGCTGGAATTCCTGGAACGGGGCGAAGAAGAAGCCGATCCCGATGATCAGCCCGCCCCGGAAGTAGTCGATGACATTATCGACCATTCGGCCGAAGATATTGAGGAAGATGACCCGGAAGAGGAACCTGAAGATGCCGCAGATCCCGACGAGCGGGATGCCGCCAGACAGGAACGCCGGGATAGAATAGACAGCCTGCTTCAGCTGCTCTCACCGGGTGAAGCGGAAGAGCTGGAAGAAGAGCTGGATGATGAGGAACTGGAAGAAGAATTAGAAGAGATGCAGGAAGAAGAGGATGACAACTAAAACAACAGATAGCAACTAAAGCAATAGATAGCAACTAGAACAACAGATAACTACTAAAGAAACAAAATAACAACTAAATAGCAAGATAATAATTAAGTTACTAGAAAATAATTAAAGAACCAGATAATAACTAAAAAACAGGACAATAACTAAAATAGCAGATAGCATCTACAGCAAATAACAACTAAAAAGCAAATAAAAAGCAAAAGACTCTTCGCTGTTTTATGTTGGTTTGACCCGTAATAAACAGCGATGAGCTTTATTAGCTATCGGAAAAGTATAATTTGTTAAATTAAGCATGTCAGTTATCAAAATTGAAGTTTTCAGACACATTACATGTACTTTTTCTGCCCATAAAGCAAATTGACCGGATAAATTATTTCTTAAAGGAAAACAATAAAAGAAAATATTTCGCAGAAGCTAAGAATTTCTCTCTATTATACCCCTAAAACTAGCTGAGAATTTCTCTATTATACTATTATACCACGAAAATAGCTGAGAATTTCTCTATTACGTCCCGAAAACTTATGTGTGCTGTACTGCAATATTCACAATTGTCGGAAAAGTAAAGCCCCTAAAAGTCCATTAGTATTACCATTAGTATTAATTTCCGGGTATATTTTCAAGATATAAATAAAAGAG
>PWFW01000259.1 GCA_003554225.1 Halanaerobiaceae bacterium
CGTTTTCAGATATCTGACGGTGTTTGTCGAGCTGCTCATCGCTTAATTTCGCATTAGAACCTTCATCCAACATTACCTATTGGTTGTCTCGACTGTTTATATTATGATTGAAGTATTCGAATATAAAGCACACATAGAATAACAAGTATACTCAGTGTTCTTCAACTAATCAAGTTATGCTAGAACTCGATTAACATCTCGTGAGCATGGCATCTATACCGGAACGATGGACTCCAAGTAGCCTATCTTTTAATCGCCTTCTCTCGACAATGTGTCCATGACCACCGATGGAGTCGACTCTCTTGATGATCTTGCTGCCAAGGTCGACGGCGAGTTTGCATCTCACAGAGAGACTGATGAGTTCAAGACAATTTCACTCGTTATCGATACCAGCAGATCCGATCATTCCACACTGATTGTCCACGTCGACGGGAAAGGGGCCAAAACGCTGGCTGATGAGATCGAAGCATTTCTCACAGAGCATGATGCCTATACCCAACGAGAATACCATTCTGAGACCGATATACGCGTGCTTGCGACACTAGATTGAGTGAAGAAGGCTCTTATCTAATCTGGTGAAACATCTGTATGAAGTGTGATATGAGAATTCACCGAGTGCTGCATAATAGAGGTTCTATTTTGCACGCGCTGGCCAGAACTATTCAGGAGTTGATGGAAATCGCTACTACACCAAAAGGCAAAGTGCTGTAAGTGAAACAAAAAGAGTCTCTGTTTCGCGACAGCGGGAGAAGGTGATGCCCCCATCACCTTCAATACAGAGTTCCCCCAAACCCTGCTGATTAGACTTCTCGCTTAGTCAGTAAAGCTATTACTGATTTCACCCGTATTATCAAAACTATAAGAGATGTTCTATCAATTCTTAATTTGTTGGTTTAATGACATATTTGTTGACTGAAAATGGGCAAGAAGGGGGCGCACAATCTAACGCAGTGGGGGACTACTCGATTGGTCTCACCCACCCATACCACGTGCCAATGGGACCTATACTAGTGACATTTTGATTTCAATACGGTTTTTGATTAGGTGAGTAACAAGATTACGCACTGCCTGTGTGATTAATCAAATAGGAGGGCAAGAAAGGGGTTTTAGGGAATCGAAGGGCTGTGATTTTGATGACAGGAGACGGAGCGGGGGAGTGGTCATTGAACAAGCCCGTCTGTTACCAATAGTCGTGTCTGCATGAGGGTGACTGCTTAGTATACAATACCCTTTTAAGCTTACTCGGGGAATGCGCTGTTCCGGACAGCGTCCCGGCAAGAATCCGCTTGATACCGCGCCTGAGACGAGACGCGATAGCCTGCTGTGAGATGCCAAGTTCCTCACCAAGCTCTTCCATCGTTACCTCACGTGGGGATTCGAAGTACCCGCTTTCGTATGCAAGCACAAGGGCCTCTTGCTGGGTATCGGTTAGTGTCGCCTCCGAATCCGTCTCAAGTGGTGTGATAGCATTGAGCTTCGTCAAAGTGACTGGAATGTCCACCTCTCGACACCGAGATAGGAACGTTGCAACGTCGTTGTGATGGTCTCCGCGGATGTCGAACGTCCATTGTTGGTTCGTACCGATGGCTTGTATCAGCGAGATTTCCGTCTCTGTTACTACAGTTAGCACGTCATCGTACTCTAATATCCACTCAACGCGCCACAGATACTCATCTTGGATCGAATCAATGATTTCGATGTGTTTCACCCCTGGGTGCTCGGTAAACACAGCTTCAATGTCGTCGATTACGGTTCCACGAACCCAGAAGTAAGGAATCAGCGTGTCACGCGCAGGAATAATTCGCTCCAGTTCGACCTCTACATCTGGAAGCTGTTGAAACACGGTACCCAGGGGAAATTGATCAGAGGGAACAGTGAAGGTTGCCTCGGTAGCCATTAGTCGAATCGTCGTGCGCTGGCCGTAAATAGCTACGATGGAGCTACAGTAACTGGGCACAAACTGATTCGACTACCATCTGTAGACCGAGTAGACTGCACAATCGCGGTCGAAGTTTTGCACGGTCTAATCAGGCATTAAGAGTAAACTGTCCCTGTGACATCAGTCGACGCGCGATGACGACCAGTCCGTTGCCGAAGCCTTCACCGAAGATCGCGTGTTCTTCGCCCGTTGAGGGCACAATCGAACTCACCAGAATCGTCGACCGGTTGATCAATACCAGCCGACCGATTGCGGTCTCACCCGTGTCGGTGTTGCCTTCGCGGAGCCACTCCAGACCAGAGACAAACGTTGTGGCCTCTGGGATGACATCTTGGACGTGGCTTCTCACTGACTCGGTTGCCGCACCGATCAACAGGTCGACTCCGTCGTCAGTCTCGTTGAGTTTTGTAACTAACCGATCGGTGAGCAACGACTCGTCTGCGATAACCAACACGATATCGCTTTCGGCCTGTTTGAGTAGTGTGTCAGTCCGCTTCTCGATTGCTGTCGAACCTGTCATCGACCATACTTCTTGGATCGACGACTCGTCGTCATGAGTCGCTATCTGGATATCGTCAA
>PWFW01000003.1 GCA_003554225.1 Halanaerobiaceae bacterium
CTTTGTGATTAACCCACATAGGTGCCGATCTTCTCTCCCCGGATGGCTCTTTTTATATTGCCGCTGTCTCCCACTCCGAAAACTACCAGGGGAATTTCATTGTCCATGCAGAGTGAAATTGCGGTGGAGTCCATAACTTCCAGGGATCTGTTCAGGACATCGATATAGGCCAGCTCTTCATACTTGATTGCTTCTGGATTGGCAACAGGATCGCAGTCGTAGACTCCATCAACATTTTTAGCCATCAAAATAGCATCGGCGGAAATCTCTGCTGCTCTGAGGGCTGCGGTGGTGTCGGTGGAAAAATAGGGATTGCCGGTTCCGGCGGCAAAGATAACGACCCGTCCCTTTTCCAGATGGCGGATTGCCCTCCTCCTGATATAGGGCTCGGCCACCTGCCGCATTTCAATGGCAGACTGAACTCTGGTTTCCAGACTGTGCTTTTCAATGGCATCCTGCAGGGCCAGGGCATTAATGACAGTAGCCAGCATGCCCATGTAATCAGCAGTACCCCGATCCATCCCCCGGGCGCTTCCAGCGATACCTCGGAATATGTTACCTCCCCCAACCACGATGGCCAGTTCCACCCCGGTTTCGGTAACAACATCCTTAATTTCCTTGGCCAGCTCCTGAATGGTTTTGGGATCAATCCCAAAACCGCCTCCTGAAGCCAGAGCTTCTCCGCTGATCTTTAAAAGAACCCGGGAGTAGGTTGAAGTTTCTCCCATCACATTACCTCCAGTTAAAAGTTGATTTTTGCTCGTAAAAAAAGAGAACACTGAATGTGTTCTCCTTTTTTGTGCTAGTTATTTTCCATTTGGGCCTTGACCTCTTCGGCAAAGTCCTCTTCTTCAGTTTCAATGCCTTCGCCAACCTCATAGCGGACAAAACTCTCCACCTCAAGCTCCTCCTGTTCGAGATACTCACCAACAGAAATATCTGTGTCACGAACATATTCCTGTTCCAGCAGGCAGACCTGGGTATAGTATTTGCCCATCTTGCCCTCGACAATATTATCAATGATGTTTTCAGGCTTACCTTCATTCAGCATCTGTTCCCGGTAAACCTTCTTCTCTCTGGCCACGTCCTCTTCGCTGACATCATCCCGGGAAAGATATTCGGGAGAAGAAGCAGCAATATGCATGGCAATATTATTGGCAGCTGTCAGATTTTCTTCACCGGAAAACTCAACCAGCACGCCAATTTTCCCACCCATATGGGTATAGGAGTGTAAAAATCCCTCAGTTTCACAGCGGGCAAATCTTCTCAGCTGAATGTTTTCTCCGATGCTGGCTACAGCTTCCTTGATAACAGTCTCCAGGGTTTTGCTGTCATCATCAACATAATTTTCTGCCAGCGCTTCCTCCACGGTTTCAGCGGAACCGTCCTGAATATGACGGCTGATGTCATCAACCAGCTCAATAAAACTATCATTCTTGGCTACAAAATCGGTTTCACAGTTAACCTCAAGAATCAGGCCCTGCTTTTTATTCTCGCTGACATCGACCTTAACCAGACCTTCAGCAGCTACCCGACCGGCGCGCTTGGCGGCGGCAGCCATTCCCTTCTCTCGAAGATAATCTATGGCAGCATCTACATCTCCATCCTGCTCCTGCAGAGCTTTCTTGCAGTCCAGGACACCTGCTCCGGTACGCTCTCGCAACTCTTTAATTTCTTTCATTCCAAAAGCCATCTTTCTTTCCTCCTTTTCAATATGTCCAGACATCAATAAAAAAGAACAATATAAGAATAGGGCGTAAAAAAGGCGCCGCTGAAAAAGTTCATCCCTCGGCGCCTTACTCAGTCCATTTACTTTTTATTCGCCGGCAGCCTTCCGGGATTCTTCCGATTTTTCCTCAGGGGAATCTGCCTCTTCAGTTGCTGATTCTGCCGGGGATTCAGTGGTTTCTCCACCCTGTTCTTCAGTGGTTTCTCCACCTTTTTCTTCAGTGATTTCTCCATCCTGCTTTTTAGTGGTTTCTCCACTCTGCTCCTCGGCCACTTCAGTCTTTTCAGGTTCCCCTGCCTCTGCTGCTTCAGCCGGGCCGGCCTGCTCGCTGTCAACCTCATCGATCAGGTTGCCCTGACGGCGACCTTCCAGCACAGCATCGGCTATTTTGCTGGTAATGAGCTTGACGGCTCTAATGGCATCGTCATTGCCGGGAATTACATAATCAATCAGATCCGGATCGCAGTTGCTGTCCACAATCGAAACTATGGGAATATCAAGCTTGCGAGCTTCGTTAACCGCGATTGATTCCTTGCGGGCATCGGTAATAAAGACAATATCAGGCAGACCATCCATGTACCGGATACCGCCCAGGTTGCGCTGCAGCTTTTCATGTTCTCGCTCCAGCTCAATCACTTCCTTGTTGGGCAGCACCTCGAAGAGGCCCTCTTCTTCCATCTCTTCAATCTCATTGAGACGGTCAATCCTCTTACTGATGGTCTGATAATTTGTCAGCATTCCGCCCAGCCAGCGCTGATTAACATAGGGCATGCCGCACC
>PWFW01000132.1 GCA_003554225.1 Halanaerobiaceae bacterium
AAACTGGATTTATCAACCCGGATTTAGCAAATTAGATTTAACAACCTGTATTTAACAAACTGTATTTATCAACCTGGAAATATCAGCCCGGATTTATCAGGAAAACAGGATATTTATCAGACTGGCTGACCCTCCGGAGATGAAACTGGAGGGTTTTTTGCCAGAGGAGGTGAAGCAGATGGTGGAATTAGGGGATGACAATATGTGTTTTTTATGCGGTTCAGATAACCCCTTTTCCCCGGAACTAAAATTTGAGTATGATGAAGAAACCGGTCAGGCCTGTGCTGAATTTACTCCCGGAGAACACTTTGCCGGCTATGAAAATGTAATGCATGGAGGTATTGTTACCGCTCTGCTGGATGAGGCAATGGCTAAAGCTATCAGCAATCAGGGCTGGCAGGCTGTGACAGCTGAGATTAAGGTTAGATTTCTCGAGCCGGTCAAGCTCGACAGGCCGGTGGTTGTCAGAGGGATTATACAGGAAAGAAGAAGAAGAGTAATCGAAGCCTCAGCCCGTCTGGAAGGTAGAATGGGTCAGGAACTGGCCCGGGGTAAAGCTAGATTTCTCATGGTTGGTAATAATAAACAGAGAAGCAAGCGGAGGAGTGTTAGCAATGAAACTGACTAGAGAAGAGGCTCTGGAGTTGGTGGATGAAAGGATCAGCCAGAAAAACCTGGTTAAGCACTGCCTGGCGGTGGAAGCTGTGATGCGCCGGCTGGCTGACTATTTCGATCAGGATCAGGAAAAGTGGGGGCTCGTTGGTCTGCTCCACGATATAGATTATGAAGAGACTGCCGATGATGAAGAGAGGCACAGCCTGGTGGGAGGAGAAGAACTGGCTGAGATGGGATTTGCCGAGGATATAGTATATGCCGTCAAAGCTCACAATGGAGCCCATGGCCTGGAGAGAAAAACTTTGCTGGATAAAGCTCTCTATGCCGCTGATCCGCTTACCGGTTTGATTGTGGCTTCTGCTTTGATTCATCCCGATAAGAGTCTTAATGCTCTGGACACCGAATTTGTCATGAACCGCTATGAGGAGAATTCCTTTGCCCGGGGAGCTGACCGCGATGTTATCGCCAGCTGTCGGGAGATGGATCTGGAACTGGAAGAGTTCGTGGGACTGGCCCTGGAAGCCATGCAGGGCATTTCGGAGGAGCTGGGATTATAAATGGGAGCCAGAAATCAGCTGCAGCAGTTCTTTCTGGAAGAAGCCGATCGTCCTCTTAAACTGGAAAAATTATACCAAAAATTTAATATTGCCCCGGACCAGCGCAAGCATTTCAAAAAGGTGCTGGAAGAGTTGGAGGAAACCGGAGATATTTACTGCAATAACAGGGGCTATTATGGCATACCGGAAAAATTTGGCCTCTACCGGGGGCGGATTGAAAGGAATCCCCGGGGTTTTGCTTTCCTGCTGCCCGATGATCCCCAGCTGGAAGATATTTTTCTGACCTCGGATAATCTTCAGGGTGCCATGCATAATGACAAGGTGCTGGTTAGGCCCCTGCCCGACAGTCAGGGAAAGAGAATGGCTGGAGAAGTTGTAAAAATTCTGGAACGGGCCAATCAGACGGTTGTGGGAGAACTTGATCATTATGGCAGTTATGGTTTTGTCATTCCCGATAATAAGAGAATTTATAAGGATGTCTTTGTTCCTTCCGATAAATTCGGCAAGGCTCAGCCCCATGATAAAGTTGTAGTCAGGATTACCCGCTGGCCCGAGCGGGATCGCAATCCCGAAGGCAAGATAGTTGAAGTAATCGGCCAGAAGGGTGACAAAGGTGTCGATCTGGAGGCCATGATCCGCCAGCTGGAGCTGCCCCGGGAGTTTTCGCCAGAGGTCAAGGATGCAGCAGCCCGTCTGCCGGAAGAGATTTCCGACAAGGTCATAGAAGAACGCCGGGACCTGCGGGAACTGCCGCTCGTCACCATCGATGGTGAGGATGCCAAGGATTTTGATGATGCTGTTTCCATTCAAACTCACGGCCAGAACCGCCTGAGGCTGGGAGTTCATATTGCCGATGTCAGCCATTATGTTAAGGAAGGAGGCCTGCTGGATCAGGAAGCCTACCGCCGGGGTACCAGTATTTATCTTGTGGATCGGGTAATTCCCATGCTGCCGGAGAGGTTGTCCAATAATATCTGCAGCCTGAGGCCCCGGGAAGATCGTCTGGCCCTGACCGTTTTTATTGATTATCAGCTCGAGCCCTTTAAAAGGGTGGACCACGAAATCGTACCCTCGGTTATTAATTCCAATTATCGCCTGACCTATGATGAGGTTCGGGAAATGCTGGAAGAGGATAATGAGCAGCTTCAGGAGAAGTATGCTGATTTCTATCCAAATTTAGAGCTGATGGCCGAACTCCATGGTAAATTGAGAAGTGGGCGCCATCTTCGCGGCACCATTGATTTTGATCTGCCTGAGATAAAGGTAATTCTCGATGAAGAAGGAGTGCCGGTTGAGCTGAAAAGAAGGCCGCACGGGCTGCCGGAGCAGATAAT
>PWFW01000195.1 GCA_003554225.1 Halanaerobiaceae bacterium
CAAAAAGAGAGGTGAGGAGAAAATTATGCGGCAGGTTGATGTCTCGACCATCAGAGATGAGGTGGCCCGTCTCAGTCAGGAGACCAACTATTACCTGGATGAAGAGATTTTAGCTGCCTTTGAGGAGGGCAGAGAAGAGGACGAATCTCCAGCTGCCCGGGCAGTGTTTGAGCAGCTTTTAGAAAATGCCAGGATTGCTGCCGAGGAGCAGGTTCCCATGTGTCAGGATACCGGCACGGCAGTAGTTTTTTTGGAACTGGGCCAGGAGGTTGAACTGGTAGGCGGCTATCTTGAGGACGCTATCAATGAAGGTGTCAGCCGGGGCTATACCGAGGGTTATCTGCGCAAGTCAATAGTTGAAGGTCCGGCTGATAAAAGGAAAAACACCGGAGATAACACTCCCGCTGTGATTCATACCAGGATTGTTCCCGGCGATCAGGTTAAGATTACTCTGGCTCCTAAAGGCGGAGGCAGTGAAAACATGAGCAGAATACAGATGATGAAGCCGGCTGACGGTCTGGAGGGAATTAAAGATTTCGTGGTAGAAACAGTGGTTGAAGCCGGTCCCAATCCCTGTCCGCCGGTGATTGTGGGGGTTGGTATCGGGGGCAATTTTGAAAAGGCAGCCCTGCTGGCCAAGGAGGCTCTGCTGGAGCCTATCAGTGATGATAACAAGAACAGTGAGTTGCCGGAGCTGGAAAGAGAAATTCTCGAGGAGATCAATAAAAGCGGTGTCGGTCCGCAGGGTTTTGGAGGTCGGACTACAGCTCTGGGAGTAAACATCAAGACCTATCCCTGTCATATTGCATCTCTGCCGGTGGCAGTCAACATTAACTGTCATGCCGCCCGGCATCAATCAGTAACTTTATAGGAAGGGGGAAAACCAGATGACTAAAAGGATTTCCACACCTCTCGATGAGGAAACGCTGGCAGAGCTTAAAGCTGGAGATAAGGTTCTCCTGTCAGGTTCAGTTTACACAGCCCGGGATGCAGCTCATGAGAGGCTGATTAAGCTGCTGGAAGCAGGAGAAGAACTGCCTATAGAGATAGAGGGAGCAGTTATCTATTATGTGGGACCGGCCCCGGCCAAACCGGGATATGTTATAGGACCGGCAGGACCCACCACCAGCTACCGGATGGATCCCTATACCCCTCAGCTGCTGGATGCTGGCCTCAAGGGGATGATCGGCAAAGGCTCGCGCTCCCGGGAGGTCAGAGATCTTTTGCAGAAACATAAGGCAGTTTATTTTGGGGCTGTTGGGGGAGCAGCAGCTTTAATTTCTTCTTCGATCAAAGAATCGGAAGTGGTAGCCTATGAAGATCTGGGGACTGAGGCAATCCGCAGGCTGAAGGTGGAAGACTTTCCACTGATGGTGGTTGATGATATTTACGGAGATGATCTTTACGAACAGGGTGTCGAAAAATACAGAATTAAACAGGAGGTATAATAAATGAGTGATAAAAAGCTCAGCAAAGAGGAACTGCTGGCCAAAGCTGAAAAGCCTGCTCAGGACGCCCTGGAGATGCACCCCTTTTATAAGGGCAAACTGGGAGTCAGCCTGAAAGCTCCGGTAAGAAGCTACGATGATTTTGCCATCTGGTATACCCCGGGTGTGGCAGCCGCCTGCAAGAAAATTCACGAAAATCCAGCCGAGGCCTACAATCAGACCAATAAGGGGAATTTCGTTGCTGTTATTTCCAATGGTACCAGGGTGCTGGGTCTTGGTGATATCGGTCCGGAAGCTTCAATGCCTGTAATGGAGGGCAAGGCGCTGCTCTTTAAATATCTGGGCGGGGTGGATGCCTTTCCCGTCTGCCTTAAGACCAAAGACCCCGATGAATTTATCAATATTGTGAGAAATATGCAGCCCTCCTTTGGAGGGATTAACCTGGAAGATATCTCGAATCCGGAATGTTTTTATATCCTGGATAGACTGCGGGAAGAATGCGATATTCCGGTCTTTCATGATGATCAGCAGGGCACAGCCTGCGTTACACTGGCAGGGCTTATCAATGCCTTTAAGCTGGTCAACAAAGATATCAAAGACTCCCGGATCACTCTGATCGGTGCAGGGGCTGCCAATGTCGCCAGCATCAGACTGCTCCTGGCCTACGGGGTGCCGGCAGGAAATATTATTGTCTGTGACAGCCGGGGAATTCTCCATGAGAACAGAACAGATATTTCCGAAGATAAGAAGGATAAATTAAGACTCTGTGAAATAACCAATCAGGAGAACAGGACCGGGGGTATTGCTGAAGCCCTGCAGGGAGCCGATGCCGTGGTCGGACTTTCAGCTCCAGGCCCAGATGTAATTAAAAAGGAATGGGTTGCCGAGATGGCCGAGGATGCCATCGTCTTTGCCTGCGCTAATCCCATTCCGGAAATCTGGCCCTGGGAAGCTGAAGAAGGTGGGGCAGCAGTGGTGGCTACCGGCAGGTCGGATTTTCCCAATCAGGTTAACAATTCTCTGGGCTTTCCGGCCATCTTTCGGGGAGTGCTGGAAG
>PWFW01000011.1 GCA_003554225.1 Halanaerobiaceae bacterium
AATGTCAGATAAAAACAATAAAAACAACAAAACTTCCTGAAATAATAGCACTGAAATAGAAAAAAGCGCTAACCTGAAACTTCCAAGGGTCAGCGCTTATCACTTCCATTTTATATTTAATGTAATACATAAACAGGACATTTGTCCGTCCCTAATGTAAATCAAAACAATTATTCAGTCGGTTATTTATCTGTCATTTTGCAGATAAAATATTTGTAGATATCTTATTTGCTGTTCATTTTAACCAAATCCACTGTTTAATATAAAGTTTCTCATTCGAAAAATAATTACATTTAAGCCACTTAAAAGTTACATAAAATTTAATCATATCACTCACCTATGCAACATTTTACTTCCCTTTAATGTCACTTCTTTTTTCTTTTTTTCTCCTTTTCCCCCTGGCCAGATCCAGAAAAGCCTCCAGCCTGGTCTGGGTATGTGTTCTACCCAGCTGTTCATCAATGGATAATGGCAGTATGGGAATATTTAGATCCTGAGATACTCTGTCCAGTATGCTCTGAGATATTATCTCAGGAAGGCAGCCAAAGGGCTTTAGAAAGACCACTCCATCAAAGCTCCGCTCTTTATAATCAACAATATGACCTATAGATTGTTTAGCATGTCCCCCGATTATAATTTCCAGATATTTTTCCCCTTTATCCAGAATATGTTTATACTTATTTTTCTTCCAGGGGATCATGTGGCTTTCTATATATTCAGATAGGTAATGAGACCGCTCAACCTCAACCCCCATTTCATTGAGCATCTCATCAATATAATTATTAGTAGATCCTTCCATTACCACATAGATTTCTCCCACTATCCCTATTCTCAACCGCTTGTTTTCCCCAGCAAAATCATATTCCTGAGCCTTAATCCTCCTTCGAGCTCGACTTTCAATTTGCTTAATATCTCTTATTTTTTTAACATAAAAATATTCCTGCTGAATCTCCTTCCACAATTCACTGATCCGGCGTTTATCCCGGGCATAGGGCCTCATTCTGTGAATTAGCTTTAAAATACTATCCATGGACACAGAAATTTTATAACCGGTATAAACGCTCCTTAGCAGACGGTAAATTGATGCATCCTGCTTGAGCACACGAACATTATTCAGGAAATCCCGCCAGTCATCCTGCACCTGTTCAAAAATAATGACGTCCACATCCAGGCCAATGTAATTAAGAATCTGTTGTTGAATTGGCCCGTAATAGCCGGCTCGACAGGGTCCATATCCCCCGCTGATAAAAATGGTATCAACACCCATTTCATGAAGTTCAATCATATTACCCAGGGTTACCTTCAGGGGGAAACAGGAAAATTCCGGGGAATATTTCACTCCCAGCTTGAAGGTTTTCTGGGTTGGCCGGGGTGGAATCACCACCTCATGGCCCAGCATTTCGAATATTTTATAATACACTACCGGTGATTCCATGTAGGGAAAGCTGATTTTCATTTTAGTTACTCTCCTTTGATACCGCCTGGATACTCCATTTATACTATTTCTCAATGAGAAACTCCCGGCACTTTTTAGGCATAAAGCTGGCCTGAGTTTTCAGATTTTTCCTTTCTTTGATACTGATGCTCTCAAAAAATCTAATCCAGAGGCGTTGATACTCCTCTTCATCTCCGGCAAATTTAAGCTTCTCAAGCATCTCAGCCGGAATCTCCAGCCACTCCCGGTCGGCATAGATCACTGCGGTATTTCTGCCCTTATCATGAATAATCCAGCGTTCTGCTGCCAGCCTTTTGCTGAAATGGCGGGCCAGCAGACCGGAAATATTATGCTCCGGGCGGTAGGGAGCATAGAGAATCTCTGATTCCAGCATCCTGAAGCGCAGCAGGCCTTGATAACGGTGAAGTTCCCTGTTTACTCTCTTCTCTGCCCGTCTGACAAGGGCAGTATCCGGATCAGTCCAATCCCGATATGCCCCCTCACCTGACTGAAATCCCCGGCAGATAAACTTTACTGTTGCTCTCTCAAAACCATCTATTTCCGAAAGAAAACATCGGTAAACCGTCTGGTAACATTTTCGGGAGATTTTCTCTCTAATCGCTTCAATCACCCTGCCAGCCTTATCTCTGTCAGCTGCAATCATCACCTCCTGAGAAAATAAATCGGGTTGATAGCATTTACTGCCAGATTGATAGCCGTCACTAAAAGATTGATATTTGTTGTTTTCAGACTGACAGCTTTCACTGCCAGGTTGATAGCTGTCACTGCTGCTGATCCGGTCAGGCACTTTCTTTTCAGAAAGTACATGGTGCACCAGAGTTAAAAATCCTGAAAATGAACCATCATATATATAATGCAGCATTAAAGCCTCCCCGCTCTCTTTATTCAGCACTTTAGCACTTTCCTCATTCCTCCACATATCCTGCATGTCCTTCTACATCTGAAAATTTTTCTCTAACCTATCATTTTTCTACATCTGCACATTTTACTTTACCCTATCATATTTCTTTATCTGAATATTTTTTTGCCTTATCATACTTCTACATCT
>PWFW01000235.1 GCA_003554225.1 Halanaerobiaceae bacterium
ATGAGCGACAAGTCCCCACTGCAAGATGATCAGTGTGACAACTGTGGCGTGTAAGAGGCAGTAGCAATCTACTCGAGTGAGGCTACCGGAGATCTGGATCTCTGCACCCAGTGCTACAAGCAACTCGTCGCGAAGCGTGCCGACGAACTTGATCAATAGCAGTAACGTACGTATCAGCCGCCTACGCCGTGGTTCCCCTTGTGAGGAGAGATTGCAGAACCCCTAACACGGGATCCTAAGTTAGCATAATAGGATACGGCTGTCACTGGGGGTGGGGGTCTTCGCCGAACATCACATCACGTCGTCGTCAACGTGGCGTTTGAGTGCGGCTTTCACCTTCCGGCTTTTCCTGTCTCCAATGTCGAAATCGAACTCGATCAGGTCCCTGTCCAAATAGCGCTGGCCGTGGTTGTCTGCAACATAATCATCAAGGTCTCCATTTTCGACGATCTCGTCTGCGATCGTCTTGGGATCTTTTTCGACGACTTCGGCTTCTTCTTCCTCTTGCTGCTCGATTAGATCCTCGAGGAGTCCTTGATTCAAATCTTCCGTGTACTGCCGCTTCCGCTCCTCGTATGCCTCGCGAAGCTCTCGAGATGGTTTGTTGAGTTTGAGGTACTTGTACTTCTTTCCGTCGAGAATTGGGTACTTTTTGTATATCTTCCCAGTGTCTGAGTCCTGCTGACATCGCTTGTACTTGGCAACCGAGTACCCCGACGCCTGGTTGATATTCACCATCTGGATCAGTGCGGACATCCGGCCACGGGCGCCTTTGTCCAGCTGGCCGAACGCAGGCAGCGTAAAAACCGCTCCCCGGTTCTGATGCCTCCACGTGTCCAGAACGTTTCTCAGGACTTGGTTGCTCTTTGAGTGCCAGTCGTGTGCAGATGCCTCAACGGAGGCCTCCTCGAACACGATCACACTCCCCCGCCCCAGTGACTGGTCTGTGACGAGCTCCATGAACTCGCGGATCGAGAATGCAACCTGATCAACGGTAAAGTTAGGATCGACAGCTTCAGCGATGCGAAGCGAGGCATAACTCTTCCCGGACCCGGTCTCGCCAACAACTGCAGACATCCAGTTGTCATCGCGGAGGTTCATCTTCCCCCAGACCTTTTCGTGTAAAACAGGGTTTGAGACTACTGTTTCAGGCGGTTCTGGTGTTTCAACACTCATACTTCAGCTTCGTGCAACTCAGCGGTATCAACATCGAACGGCGCACTGAACCCGAGATCGCGTGCAACGTCGTCGAGGCACTTGCTCCAGGTAAGCAGTTGGTTGCATGGGATACGGTAGGGCTCAGTCCCCGTTGAGACTTTGATTTTCCCGCCTGCAGTCTGGCAGTCTTGCGTCTCGATGCGCCGGTTGTCCAAGTGGTGGATCTGGTCCAGTTTGAACTCATCCCACTGATCTTTGACCTTCTTCCGGTAAGGGTAGATCTCGTCGTAAACGTCCACAACGGCGCTCTGAAACGACGCTTGCATGTTGCGTGTCACCGAGTCCATCCGCCGCGCTCGGCGGTATTCCGATCGGCGCCGATGCATCTCCTCGAGAGCGTCGTTGACCATCCGAGTCGCTCGTTCGCTCTTACCAGCGTCGTAGTCTTGATCATTCATCGTAACTCACACTCGCTGGATGTTGGCGGATAATCAGACAGGGCTCGTCGATCACAACCGGATGCTGGCCAGTGTGGGCGACGTATTGGATCGACGTTTCAGAATCGATGTCTGCGTTGCTGGAGAGAATCTGCGGGATTGTGCCGGCAAGTGACCCGCTTTCACGTTCGGAGAGTGTCTTCGGGTTCGGATCTTGGACGAGTGCATCAACCCCCCACTCGTCATCGTCTGAACTCGTCTCCTGGCTTTTCTGTCTAACTCCCATTATGCTAGCTAATACTACATCAGTCCCTAAATAGTCACCGTCGAGTTACTGTTCAGTAACTGTACCATAACCGTATAGAAGGCATACAGTACCTAATATCGACACTTTTGGATTCGAATGTTGTGGTAAGTCTTGTAGCGTAGTTATTCATGAGAGACAAAATTGAGGCTGCTTGCCAGGTCGGCATGAAACGCGCTGAAAAACGCGCTGAAGACGGCCGAACGCTGTCCAACAATGACCGGGCTATCATGGGGGAAGTCCGCATGATTGGCGGTGCCCTGGTAACCATCCTCATCATCGCACTAGTACTGAGCGAGGTCTACTCCGCAGTGGAGTTCGAGACTGACGCAGACGGGAACTATGAGTCCCCATTTGGGTCTGTTGTCGGAGATCTTGAAACAACAGGAGTTGCGGCTATCTCGTTGCTGATTGTCGGCTTGCTGGTCGTTGCAGCATCGGCAATCATGCGAGTATTCGGAAACACCGGTTTCGGAGGAGGACGATAACATGAGTCTAAAACAGAAGATCCACGACACGGCGGACAACATCAAGGACCAGACAGCGGCAGCCCAGCAAGTTCGAGAGGGCTACGAGGAGGAACGAGCTGAACGACGTCTCAG
>PWFW01000188.1 GCA_003554225.1 Halanaerobiaceae bacterium
GAAATCATTATGAATTCCAATATTATCATTTGTTATCATTCAAAATTTTAATATCTTACAATTAACAGCAACCAATAACAGCAGTAAAAAAATCATATTAAAGAGCGGAGGAGCAGTCAGATGACAGAAAATATCATTCCGGTCTCCATTGAAGAAAAAATGAAGGAATCTTATCTAAATTACTCCTTAAGCGTAATCATTGGCAGGGCACTTCCTGATGTCAGGGATGGCCTCAAGCCTGTACATAGAAGAATTTTATTTGGCTGTAATGAGCTGGGGCTCTCAGCAGATAAACCTCATAAGAAATCAGCCCGGATTATTGGAGAGGTTCTGGGTAAATACCATCCCCACGGGGATAATGCCCTCTATAATGCCCTGGTGAGGTTAGCCCAGCCCTTTAATCAGAGATATCCTCTGATTGACGGCCATGGTAATTTTGGTTCCATTGATGGAGATAGTGCTGCGGCTATGAGATATACGGAAGCCAGATTAACCCCCATAGCCCGGGAGCTTTTGACCGATTTAAAGTACGAGACAGTTACCCACAAAGATAATTTTGATGGAACTCTGCAGGAACCTGAAGTCCTGCCGGCCGCCTATCCCAATCTGCTGGTCAATGGCTCCAGTGGAATTGCCGTGGGGATGAGCACCGATATCCCTCCCCATAACCTCAGAGAGGTTACTGCCGCTGCAATAGCTTTGCTGGAAAATCCGGAGCTAAATATTGAAGACCTGACCGAATATATCAAAGGTCCAGACTTCCCCACCGGCGGCAAAATCATCGGTGAAGACAGCATTATGGAAGCCTATCAAACCGGGAATAGCTCTCTGGTTGTCAGGGGAAGTACCAGAGTAGAAAGAAATAAGGGCCGGAGACAGCTTATTATTACCGAAATCCCCTTCCAGATTAATAAGAGCAAGCTCTTAACTGAGCTAACAAAGGCTAATTCTGAGGAAAAATTGCAGAATGTCACCACCATCAGAGATGAATCTGACCAGCACGGTCTGAGAATTGTCCTGGAGCTAAAAAGAGGGGCTGATCCTGAACTTATCAAAAACAGGATCTTCAAGCACACCTCGCTGCAAACCAATTTAAGGGTCAATATGCTGGCTCTTCTCGGCAAAAAACCCCTGGTTATGAACTTAAAGGATATTTTGAATCACTTTATTGATTTCAGGCGGGAAACTACCAGAAAGAGACTGGAATACCTCCTGGCTAAGGATCAAGAAAAGTTAGAAATTCTATCCGGGTTAAAAGTTGCTCTGGATAATCTTGATAAAATAATAGCTATTATAAGAGTTTCTGATTCCCGCAGTGAAGCCAGAGATAAGCTTATCAGGGGTCTGGAAATATCAGAAGCCCAGGCTAAAGCTATCCTGGAAATGCGGCTCCATCGGCTGGTCAAGATGGAGCAGCAGCAGATTATAGAAGACTATAATGAAGTCAAGGAAAGAATCAGCTACTATCAGGGTGTTCTGGCAGATGACCGGGAACTTGACCGATTAATAATCAGAGAAATGGAAGAAATATCAGAAAAATACGGTGATGAGCGAAAAACAGAGATAATCTCCGATGAAGAGAAGGCAAGTATTGACAGGGTTGATCTAATCAAGAATAAAGAGGTTTTTATCAGCTTTTCCCGCCAGGGCCTGCTGAAAAAGACTGACAGCAGGGATAATTTAAGAGCTGCTAAAAATGACCACCTTCTGAATATCATGCAGCTTGAGTCGCTGGATTCTCTGCTCTTTTTTACCCATTCAGGTTTTTGTTTTCTCCTGCCTGTCCATGATATTACTGAACATCACGGTTTATCTACCGGAGATCATTTTTCAAAATTTATCAGCCTGCCTCCCCGGGAAGAGATTGTCGGGGTGGTACCTCTGAATCAGGAGGTAAAAAATTCGGGAATTGTCCTCTGCACCGAAAATGGCCTGGTCAAATCAACTTCAGGCAGCGAATATCAATCCAGCATCACCAAAATTAAAGCCATTAACCTGGAGGATAATGACCGGGTGGTGGATTGTTTTGTTTCAGAAGGCACTCAGGAGATAATCCTGGGAGCCAATAATGGCAGACTTATCAGGTTTACCGGAGAAGAAATCTCCCCCTCGGGGAGAAATACCAAAGGTTATCGTTCTATGAAATTAAGAGAGGGAGAGAAGGTGGTCTTTGGTCAGGAGTTGAAGGAAGAAGAATTTATAGTCCTGATCAGCAGCAGCGGAAGGATCGCAAAGATTGAAACCGCCAGCCTCTCGCCTCAGGGCAGACACGGCCGAGGCAGACAGGTCATGCACAAAAACCACACTTTAAACTATGTCTTCCTGGCTGATGAGAGAGATATCCTGGTGCTGGAAGATGGCGAGAACAGCATTTTTGAGCTGAATGTTGCTGACCTTACCTGCTTTAACACCACCCCGGTTAGCAGGACTCAAACCCCTCCCGATAATTTTTCTGCCGGGTTAAAAAACTGCTGGCTTGTCAGGAATCTTGTCAGAAATCTGGATGATTTCGGAGGTAAAGAATCTAAAGCTAAAGACACTGGAAACGAAAATTCTAGAGACAAAAATCCTGAAAGCTAATTCATTAATATCTTTTCTTTATATACCTGCATATCTTTATATACCTGCATATACCTGCACATAAATTATACCTGCACATATTATAAGTAAATTTAAATAAGCCTAAATAATCAATAGAATAATTTCGCAAAAGCAGTTAAAAATCTGGTTTACGTGCCAGAACCTTTGTGTGCTCTGTCTACCTATAATGAATATTCTGTTAAATACAGGCCGCCCTCTCACTCTTTATGAAAACACTTCAAAAAACCATGGCAGTTTACCTGGCAAAGATATGATTTCCAATTTGAACGGTTTTTTCTCTGGTTCTCAGCCACCAGAAAGTTCTGGCTGTAACAGGATTATAAAAATAATAGGCGCCCCGGCTGGGATCCTCTCCCTCCAGAGCCTCTATAACAGCCTGATAGGAAGTTTCTCCCGGCTGAAGATCAAACTGCCCATCCTCAACAGCAATAAACTGGCCTTCCTGAAAAATAACCTCTTCTATCTCATCAGGAAAATTATAACTTCTAACTCTGTTCAACACCACAGCAGCAACAGCTACCTGCCCCTCAAAGGGCTCACCCCGGGATTCTCCATAAACAACCCGGGCCAGCATATCAATTTCTTCCTTAGATACATCACTGGCAGTTAATTCAATTCTATCCTCAATCTCTTCAGGTTCAAATACATCATCCCGGTCATAATCCCAATCATCCTGCTGCTCTTCTCTGCCTGCCCGGGCATCATCTTCTCTTCCCCGAAAAAGTGTCTGAGAAATTACTATTAATGCCAGAGCCACACCGGCGCCTTTTAGAACATCCTCACCGCTGAAGGATGAGGCTCTAACTTCCGAAGCAAAAGGAGTTCCCTGTAAAATCAAAGGAACCAGAAATAAATTGCTAAGTAAGATAAAAATCAGGAGGCAGATAATCTGCCCCCGCTGCCGGATGAGCATGATCATATGCCTCCTCTGATTTTAATTAATTAAACTGATCAGTGATATAAGAGCAACTGCACCGATATAGAGCATATAATTTCTGCTCTGTCTTTCCAGCGATTCTATATCTTCTCTGGTTTCATCCTGCCCGCTTTCCAGATAGGTTAACCTGTCTTCAATTGATTCCATTCTTTCAGAAACCTCGGCAATGTATTCGGGATCTTCTACCGGCTCCCGCTCTTCAATCTCAGCAATTGCTGTAGAAAAATCGTCCTCCATTGTCAGCATTCTATCATCAAGTTCGGCAACCCGCTCCTCAAGTTCCTCCATTTCATCTTCTATCATTCTAATTCTCGCAATCTCATCAATCATTTCATTAACTTCCTGCTCCACAGTGCTCATGCCTTCATAAATTTCTGCAATCTCCTCACCCTGCACCAGAGATTCCTCCTCCAGTTCCTCAATTCTCTCCTGAAAGAGATCCATATCAGCTGCTACCTCAACCAGCTCATCCCGGAATTCAATTGACAGTTCTCTTAATATATCTATATCTTCTTCTTCCATATCCACCAGTCCCTCTTCCAGGTCCTGGATTAAATTGGCCAGAATTTCAGCCAGCTCATAGCGAGAAACCCGGTTGGTACCTTCAAAGGTGTCATCTTCATATAAAGAAATATAACCTCTCTCAACCATCAGTTTAACGCTTTCATAGGCCCAGTGATCTTCAGAAACATCGGTTATTTCTACAGCAGCTGCTGACAGTGAGATAAGAGAGAGCAGAAGCATTACTATTAGTCCGCTAACTATTGTCCTCTTCACAGTTAAATATCCTCCTCTTCAACAAGGTTTTCCAGCGAAATCTCTACCTCTTCTCCATTTTGATCCCGTGCTGTAATGTTATCAAGCTCTATCCCGGCTAAATAATCCTCTTCCTTAATCCTGAAAACCATTTTGGCAAAACCTCCGGAATCTATATCATCAGGCAGATTCTCGGAAAATATCAGGGCATTCTCCTCATTCTCCGGTCCATTCCAGGCCATCAATCTGCCATCCCTGACAAAGGCTGTACCCTGAGTAGCATAAATTAAATCCAGATTATCCTCATTATACAGCAGATCAAAATCTATGCTCTCAATCTCAGTCAGATTATTGCCCTTAATTTTCAAGGTTAAATAACTGCTGTTTTCAGCAGATTGGCTGGCTTCCAGATACAGAGTAGGTCTGGTGGCCGGGATTTCAATATTTTCTCTGATAGTTCTGGAATAACCATCCCTTCCCTGAATCTGCAGGGCAAAGGGGAAAACTCCCTCAACATTCTGCGGCATTACCTGCCAGTCGATGACAATTTCTTCCTGAGGCTGAATAATTCCAGCCTGTTTAACCGGTTTTTCGTAACTGGCAAAATCAATGCCCGGCGGCAGAATAATCTCCCCCGTAAAATCGCGGAAGGGGCTTTCTCCGATATTTTCAATTCTGGCCCGGAGCCTGTAGGGTAAGGGCTCCAGAACTCCATGGGTCAGCCCAAAGATATCGGGAAGATAAATTTCAGCCACCAGTTCTGCCGGACCAATGACATCAAGAGATCTTTCCACTTCATTGGAATCCGTATTCTCAGCATCAACAACTACCTTAAAGGTCAGAGTCTCCGGGAGGTTTTCAACCTGAGAGCCAACATACCAGCTAATCTGGGTAACCTCTCCTGCCTCCAGATCTCCCAGTTCCCTTTCTACTTCCTCGGTGCTCAGTTCCTCAGGCAGCTCAATTCTGGCAGTTACCTCTTCTGCATCTATATCAGTTGTATTCTCAATATAAGCAACTACCGGGAATTCAGGATTTTCCGGACTGAAGGCAAATTCGGTAGGTGAGCTAACTCCCAGCGAGAGCAGTCCTGGAACCATAGTAATTCCACCCAGACCGTAACTGGTCGCATAGGTAACTGTTTCGCCCGGTTGAATCTGCTGGGGATCCCAGTAAAGGGCGATTGCACTGTCAATTTCAAATTCGCCCTCTCTGATAAACTCTTCTCCGGGATTGAAGTTAAAATCCCAGACTCCATCAGCCAGACTCCCCCAGTTGGACATCTTTGCTCTGTCTGGAGTATCAACATCGGGAGAAATGAATGAACCCTGAGAGGTTACATGGGGATCAGTCAGGCTGTCAAAGGACTGATAAAAATCAGGCAGTTCTTCCCTTTCATATCTGGTATCAACAGTAATAGCGTCATCTTCGAGCCTGAAGGGTGAACCATCATTTTCTCCCAGCATTGTATCGAGCATGATCCTTAAGCCCAGATCTGCCGGTTCATCTCCGGTGTTGGTCAGCCGGTACTCAATTCTGGCAGTATCATAAAGACCGGTGGTGGTACTCTGGATAAGCTCCAGCCGCTGCTCTACCTCAAATTCTTCAATCTGATAGCGGGCCACTATGCTGTCATCCTCAATGGTAGGAGCTTGAAGCTCTTCTCCATAATTTGCTCCAGCTCCGGCTCTTCTGTCAGTTTCTCCTCCAAAGACGTAATTTTCTCCATCAATTTGAATGGTGGTATAGGAGGTCCAGGGAATCGGCCTACCATAAATCAAAGGCTGCTCTTCATCTGCAGCAGTCCCGGGATCACCACCTGTAGTTTCCACTGCAAAGCGACTTCTAGCATTTTCTTCCTGGTTAACCACTATCACAATATATTCATTACCCAGCCTCAGGTTACCATGCTCATCAATTTCATCAAACAGTTCTTCCTGAGCACTTATCTGGCCGGATAATACTCCTGCAGCCAGGATCAGTATTAGTAAAATAGCGGCTGTAGAAAGAATGTGCTGACTTTTTCGCAAATCTTACACCTCATTTCAAGTATTAATCAAAGGCTAATCAAAGGCAAGATCTAATATCTCAAAATCAATGATTGGATCGCCCCGATCATCAAGTTCATAATCTATTTCAATCGTCATGGAATAGGGATTGGCATAACCCCTGAAATTCCAGCCATTTTCAATTGTACTTAGAGCATTTCTATCCATCTGCTCAATATCTGAACTCTCCACAATCTCTATCTCCTCAATATCACCTGAAGTATTAACTCTGGCTCTGATAACTACAGTGCCGGTCTCTCTTTCGCCGACCAGATATTTAGGATAAACTGGAAGTGGAGAAGCCTGAATTAATTCTCCTGCAGCAGGAGTTTCATCTTCATCTTCACCCTCAGTATCTGCCTCACCTGCTTCTTCTTCGGCAGCTGCTTCAGCAGTCTCTTCAGTCTGTTCTTCTTCAGCCTCTTCCGGACTTTCTTCCTCTATCTCTACAACTTCAGCCGTTTCTTCCTGAGTCTCTTCTTCAACCTCTTCTGTTTCTTCTACTTCTTCAGCCTCTTCCTGTTCAACCTCTATTTCATCCTCTGCTTCTTCAGCTACCACAGGATCTTCTTCCTGCTCGGTTTCTTCAGCTTCTTCAACCTCTTCAGTTTCTTCTTCCGGCTCTGGTTCAGGTTCTGGCTCTTCTTCCACAATCTCTTCCTCAGGTTCTTCAGGATCTTCCGGTTCCTCGGGTTCTTCGGGCTCCTCTGGTTCTTCCACTTCTTCCGGTTCCTCTTCTTCTATCTCTTCCGGTTCAGCCTCGGGCTCCGGTTCAGGTTCAGGTTCTTCTTCAGGTTGAGGATCCAGCTCTTCTTCGGGCTGTTCCCGGGGCATAGCTTCAAATTCAACCATTTGAATAAACTCAAAATCCTGCAGGGTTCTTCCTCCATCTCTTAAACCTCCTGCCAGTCCACCCCAGGGCATAAAGTAAAAAACCAGCAGATGGGCTATCAGGGAAATAACAAGAAAAAGATAAAGTCTGTCCTTTGGTTCTCTATTTCGTTTCATAATAGGTCACTCCAGAGTTAATTTTCTCTTTCAGCAGCCAGAGCTAGATTATAAAAGCCCTCCTGCCTTAAACCATCCATAACGCTTATCACATGATGATATCTGGTTTCCTCATCGGCATTGATTATAGCAACCAGATTATCATGCTCTGCACTCAACTCCTGAACCCTCACTCTAATATCAGCCAGCGGCATCAATTCTCCCTCCAGGTAGTATTCACCCTGGGCAGTAATATCGATGACGATATGTTCCTGAGTCTGCTCGGTAACAGTTTCAGCGGTAGGCAGCTGCAATTCCAGCCCCTCCGGCGTTGCTCGAAAAGAAGTAAAAAGCATGAAAAACACCAGCAGAAAAAAGATAACATCAATCATGGGAATTATATTGATGTTGCTCTTTTTATTAAGCGTACTTTTGAACATCCTTTTCACCTCTGTTATTATTAACCATCTCCATAATTTTTACCATGTTCTGGTTCAGCTTATGGGCTCTTCTTTCTACTATATTGGAAAAATAGGAGTAAAAAATAGCTGTGGGAATTGCAATTATGAGACCTATAGCAGTACTTATCAGAGCAGCAGCAATACCTGAGCTTATCTGAGCAGGATCACCAACTCCAGCAGCACCACCCATTATGTTAAAACTGCTGATTATTCCCAGTACTGTTCCCAGAAGACCTAAAAGCGGTGATATCATAGCAACAACATCTAAAATAGGCAGATGTTTTTCCATGCGCTTGATTTCGTTTTCGCCAATAATCTGCAGTGACTCTTTAATTCTCTGATCATCTTCAGTATGATTTTTGATTGCTGAGGACAGCATCCGGACACTGGGCCCCTTTTTGCCCTTCAATTGATTGAGAGCCGACATGGTGTCTCCCTCTTCCAGCAGCATCTCTACCTTCTTAATTAACCTGTGAGCACTTTTGTTTTTCTGCCTGGCAAAAAAGATAGTCTTCTCAATAATAACTGCCAAACTAAAAATTGAAGCAATCAACAAAGGAAAAGCTGTTGGTCCACCTAAAGAAATAATGCTCATGATCTCTCGCAAAATAACCACTCCTCGTAAAATTTTAACTGATAAAAGATTTTATTTTCTTTAATTTTCCTGAAAAAACTAAGATACAGTTCTAAACCCCTACTATATTAAGTAACATTCTATATTAATAACTCAAATCCTTTTAAAATCAATAAAAGAATTTAGTTTATCAGCTTTGCTATTAATATACTGGTTTCAAATAATATAATCAGAGGAAGAGCCAGTAAAATCTGGGTAATTACATCAGGGGGAGTTAAAATAGCTCCCACCAGAAAAATCAGTACTATTACATATTTTCTGACAGATACTATCCGTTTTACAGATAATATTCTCAGTTTTACCATTAGATTTAAGACCAGAGGGAGTTCAAATATTAATCCAAAGGGCAGCAGCAGGGCCAGCAAAAAAGAAATATAATATCCCAGAGATATCATGGGTTCCAGTTCCGGACTGCCAAAGTTCAGGAGAAACCTGATTCCCAGGGGCAAAACTACAAAGAAGCAGAATAAAATCCCGGCATAAAAGAGCAGCAGAGAAACTGGCAGCAGAATATAGAAAAACTTCTTCTCATTTTTTTTTAGAGCTGGCAGCACAAATTTCCAGAACTGATAAAATATTACCGGCAGGGAAATTAATATCCCAAAAATGACCGATACCTTTATATGAGTTAAAAAAGCCTCAGCCGGACTTAAAAATACCAGATCACCCACAGGTACTGTTAAAAATTCCATTAATCTTTCGGAAAAAACATAAGCCCCGATGGAAAAAATCAGCACCACAGCAATAGATTTGAGCAGTCTGCTGCGCAGCTCGGTAAGATGTTCTACCAGTGACATTTCCTGTTCAGAAGTCATAATTCCTCCCAAAAATTAAGTACTGGTTTTAGTTAATCTTATTCATCTTCCTTTTTCTTCTTGTCGATAGGATTCTCCTGAGGTTTCTCCTGCTCTTTACTACTCTCTGATTCTTCATCTCTGCCTTCGGAAGCACTTTTAAATTCTTTAATTCCCCGTCCAATAGATCTGCCAATTTCCGGCAGTTTGCCGGGACCAAATATAATTAAAACTATAATCAGCAGTATTATTAATTCTGGAGCGCCCAGTCCAAACATACTTTTGCAACCCCCTCTTTTTAATCCTAATGTTATTATAACCTAAAATCACCGATATCTCAATAAATAAAAGGTGTTAAAATCAATAAAAACAAAAAAATACTGCTATATTTCTTCTATTAACGGAATTATTTCACTAAGAGCAAACTGATAATCTCTTTTATTATTTATGTTGTAAAAATGATAATTGAAAGGAAAGATTTTCTGGATTCTGTCTTTTTCCAGATACTCCCCCTCAACTTCTGGAAAAAAATCCAGTATTTTTCTGCTGCCTCTATCCAGTGTTCTTCTAATTGGAGCCAGACAGCTTTTTTGATAAACTGCAGCCAGCGGTTCTAAATGAGAGTTTTGCCGGGGAATCAATATATCATGCTGGCAGTTAGCCAGCATCCAATCTATCAGATCCGGCTGAAGAAAGGGCATATCACAGCCGGTAAAAAAATTTTTTGCTGAAGTGCTGTGCTTGAGACCAGAATAAATTCCCCCCAGTGGACCGGCATCTAACAGATCCTCAATAATTTCGACTCTGTATTTTTTTTGATAGGCCAGGAAATCGCTCTTATCTTTAACTACAAGTTTAACTTTTTCAGAGCTGAAATATTTGGTAAGATTATTCAGGATATAGCCCAGAATTGTTCTGTTATTTATAAAATTCATATGGGCTTTATCGGCATCTTTCATTCTGGTGCTCTTACCACCAGCCAGAACATAGATCAAGGGCCTTCCCCCCCTTAAAATAAAAAGCCTGATAAAGGATAACAAAATCCTGAATCAGGCTAGATTTTCATGAGTTCTAACAAGCTGATGTTGAATTGTATTATCTAATTTTCTAACAGCTGATAAATTTTCTGTTAATCTGTTTTAATACAGAAAGAAAAATCCCTGAATTGCCATAGCAGCAACCCCCAGAGCAATCAAAATTACTGGCACCAATTTAAATATCGATTCAGCCTCTGATATCTTAACCTGTTCCTTAATTGTGGCAACCAGCACATAGGCCAGATAATAACCCAGAGCATTAGCAAATACTCCGGTTACCATTTGAGCAAAATCATAATTACCCTGAAAAATAATCCACTGAATACCAATTACCGGTGCCAGGAACAAAAAGAATTTGGGCATGCCATAAAATTCTCCCTGCAGTTCTCCAAAAAAGATCAAGACTAAAGAAATGAAGGCTGAACTCAGGAAGAATACCCAGACAACCAGAAATTCCAGTTCCAGTACCAGAAGATCTGCAATCAGCAGACCTAAAATTGCCGCAAAAAAGATGCCCAGGGAAAATTTTATTCCCTTAATCAGAGATGATCTTAGTCCCCTGGTTTCCACCACTGCTAAAACCACACCCAGGAAATAGGCAATCATCATATTTCTTGGTATGATTGTCTCTAAAAAGAATCCAAAGAGTTCATTCATTGGTTTCAGCCCCTTCCAGCTGGAAGTGCTTGAGATCTATCTTACCCATTACAGCCAGCCATCTAAATAAAATCCAGATTGTACCCAGAATAATAAATCCTCCGGCTGAATGGCCAAAAATGCTTAAAGGAGCATAGCCAACCTCCAGAAAACTTCTGCCAGCTATAGAACCAAAGCCCAGCAGTTCCCTAATAAAAGCAACCAGCAAAATTGTAACAAAAAAGATATTTATCTTTTTCCAGAGGCTGGAGAAACTCACCTCTTCTTTACAGCCTATATAAGTTAAGGGAGTTACTCCCACCAGCAGAATATACATACCGGAATATTGATAAACCTCCGGATAGAGGTAAGCGGTAGCCAGATAGCAGACATAGGCAATTGATATGCCAAAGGCCAGCAGAAAGATCCAGTGAGCGTCTGCCAGTGCTTCAACCTTAATAATTCTGGAAATCATTCTGCTTAAAAGAGCAATTAAAACAAAGACCACTGTAATTATTACAGCTGTAAGCAAGTCTCTACTTCCCCCGAGAATTGGGAGCAGGCCCAGGAGCAGAACCTGCTCAACCATATTATTGAATTTAAACATTTATA